>JAEURH010000205.1 GCA_016789365.1 Anaerolineales bacterium | reverse complement strand
CGCGGACGAACTTCGCGCTTCTGTTCTGGATATTGATAGGTGACTGTCTTTTCAAAAAGAAATGAACGTAAAACTTCGCCCAATCCTTTCGACAGTTCAATGATAGGTTCAAACACGCGCATTGACTTTTCTCCTCGTTAAGTCGCGGTAAATTACAGCAGTTGCTATCAAAAAGCAAATGATAGAAAGAACTGGAATGCTCCAATAATAAAGCGGATTGTATAAGTCTGCGAGCAAAATACCGACAGCCGTAATGAAGCACAGAGCCAAGGTGAGAGGGATGAAAATTTTCCAGCCGAGTGCCATCAAACGGTCATAACGGATGCGGGGCCAAGTGGCGCGCACCCAAATCATCACAAATAAAATCAAAAATACTTTAATGAATAAATAAATCGGACCTAAAAACCAATAAGTATCCACGCTGAAAATGCCGTTGAACCAATTGGTCATAAACCATGGCTCACGATAACCACCCAAAAATAATGTGGCAGTAATCATAGACATCACAATCATCTTTTGATATTCAGCCATGAAGAACAAAGCGAATTTCATACCAGAATATTCAGCGTGATAGCCTGCGGTTAATTCTTGTTCGGCTTCGGGCATATCAAATGGCGCGCGGTTAACTTCTGCTAACACCACAATAAAGAAAACGATTAAGCCCACAGGTTGAACAACCGCAAACCACATATTTCTTTGCGCTTCGACAATTTCATTCAAATTCATCGAATTGCCCATCAAAATCACAAACACAAAACAAAAACCAAGCGCGAGTTCATACGAAATCATTTGAGCAGATGAACGAATGCCGCCCAACATGGCGTATTTATTATTGCTCGACCAACCTGCTAACACAATGCCATATACTGCAATTGAAGCGATAGACATCACATACAAAATGCCAACATTTAAGTCTGCGACATATAAATGTATTTCACGTCCAAATAAATTAAACGAAGTTCCTAACGGAATCACTGCCGCGATAATTAACGAAGGCACAACGGTTAATACAGGTGCAAGAATAAACACAACTTTATAAACTTTTGCAGGTGTAAATTCTTCTTTGAAAATTAATTTGACAGCATCCGCAATCGGTTGCAACACACCTTGCGGACCTGCACGATTCGGTCCCACGCGCACTTGCATTCTTGCTAAGGCGCGGCGTTCATATAATGTTAAGTAAGCAAAGCCACCTAACAAAATAACGCACATAATTGCGCCTTTCAAAAACCATTCAAGCCAAAGTATCCAGTCCATTATTTCACCTTCGCCGCAATTGGTTCACGAATGGCAATGCCCATACTACGCGGCACCAACACCACACCCGCCGAAACAGAATCATCAATACTTACAATTGCTTCGCCGCTCACACCATCAAAACTAATTTTTGCCAAGTTATTAACTTCAACG
>JAEURH010000204.1 GCA_016789365.1 Anaerolineales bacterium | reverse complement strand
AATATTTACATCAAAAGGCTACGAAACTTGGTTTCCAACTTACCCCGACCTAACTGTTTCTGAGGACGCTTTGTTGGGTGCGCTCTTATTTTACAATGAACTTGTATTCACCTAACACTTTTCGACCTTGATATATTTCTACAGTGTACTTGCCAGAAATATATTCATTAATAATTAGTTGTTCACAAAAAAAGCCTTGTTCATGCCAAATATCATAGACATAATAAATTGGTCTTTCTTTTGCTTCGTGATACCAGTAAATATCGAATTTAGATTGAGAACTTGTTTGGAGAAAACCGCATGCATAGATATCCTCAGTTTCCTTGCTGAAAACATTTGTAACGGTACATTCATTTTCAAAAGGCACACTGCAAGTGTAAAACGAGATTAATTCTGCTTCCGCAGATTTTTTTTTATTGGGGTCTGTAGAAAACCCCAAATTGACACCAGAAAGTATGAAAATAGCCATTGCACTTGCTGAAACTATATTTGATTTTGAAAATATAGTTGATTTTGATATTTTCTCAATACTTGTAGCTTGAAGGGTATTTTCCAACAATTCAATTATCTTTTTCCCCTCAGATTGTCCGAGGATAAAACCAGAGAGAACAATAAGAACTCCAAAAATGGGGAGAAGAATAGCTAAGTCAAAAAAGTTTATTTGAGGGACACTGTTCCCAAGCGTTGATTCTTTGATATTTAACACAATAAATAAACTGGCAAAAAAAGAAGCCAAACCGATCCATAAGACCATAAACCCTTTTACAAATGGATGTAGAACCAATTGCCCCGTTAAAAATGTTTGACTGTTACTTTTTGAGGAGAATTCTCCAATAAAAACTTGCGAAAAAGAATTACGCCCATTGCTTCGATATCCAATACATATTTTGTTATCTTGAATATCGCTTGGAAACGGCAATATAGGATGATAAAGAAAGATAGAAGATGGATTTCTCTTTCTTGCTTCGTGTATTTTCTCTATACACTTGTCTATACTGAGTGGGGATTTGAATTCGATTTTCATTGTTTAGAATGAAGCGCCGAACGGTTTGCGTTACCTGCGCTGGGGCGGGGACGGCGAAGCCGTCCAACCAGAAAAATGCTGAGGCGTAGAAAACTGCCTGAGATTTGCGCAGAATCCCCAGCGTCAGGTGCACGCGGTGTTGGGCAGTTTTTTGCGCGCCTAAAACATCTTAAACACATAGCATAAATATTACTTTCCTTTTAGCCAAACTTCTCTTATGTCTGGGTATGAGTTTTGCCCATAACTGCTCATACCATCTGCGTCTGTTTCTTCTACAAATTCGTTTGTGGCTTCCATTTTAAACTCTGCGGTTTGATAGTTGCAAAACTTACAGACTTCTTTTCCTGTTGCTGTAGTTGTGCTCCACGTTTTATTGGTAGTCCTACCACCTTTGCCGCTGCTAAAATTAACA
>JAEURH010000203.1:1040-1505 GCA_016789365.1 Anaerolineales bacterium | reverse complement strand
GGATTTATTTTTTCCGAGATTGATACCTAAAATAATTCCTGAATTTCTCCAACGTGAAAGTAACAAACGAGAAAATGGTGTCGCTTTTTCAATTGGCTTCAACCTTTTTCTCAAATAATCAGCCCCCAATCCAGGGAAGCCCATGCGATTGATAATGGCTTCATCTTCAAGTAAACGAAAAACGCGCGGCTTAGGGTTTCCATCTTGCGCTAAAGGCGTGACTGTCCCAATTTCTACATGACCAAAGCCCAACATAGCCAGTCCGTTAATCGCAATGCCATTTTTGTCATATCCAGCCGCAATCCCAATTGGATTCTTAAATGTAAATCCAAATGCCTCAACTGGTTTTGATTTTGCTTTATAAATTTGCTTTAACAATAGATTGGTAAGTGAAAAATTCCCGGTCAACTGTAAAAAGCGAAGCGAAAGCTGATGTGCAGATTCAGGTTCAAGCGTGAAAAGAAG
>JAEURH010000203.1:0-1030 GCA_016789365.1 Anaerolineales bacterium | reverse complement strand
ATCTCTTTTATGTCACCCTGAGCGATAGCGAAGGGTATCTTCGATTATCTCAGAGATTCTTCGCCGCAACGAACAAGAGCGCGGCTCAGAATGACACTAGAATTTCTTTTGTCCGCTTTTCGTCAAAAAGTATTGCACAATTTCTTCTTCGGGATGTGGCACATTCATTAATGCAAACATCGCCGCCAATTCGCCACGATGATGGGTATTGTGATTCGGCGGTTGGGCAATCATTTGCCATAAAGGTAAGGTGAATGTTTCGCCTTTTGGATTGGTATAAGAAACATCTTTCAACAAACTTTGCTCGGTTTGTTCTGCAACAAAGCCACGCATATTTTTTTCAACATCTATCCAATAAGTTTTGATTGAAGCAATATTTGGAAAATCTTTTGCATCTAAAATGCTGGCAGGTTCGCCACGCCAACGTTGGGGCCACATTCTCTCCGAACTCATCATGTGAACCAAAACAGCATGAACACTTTCCCATGAATGTCCATGCTTATAAAAAAGTTGTTCTTCGGTTAATGTTTCTGCAACGGCGACATATCTTTTATTCGCCCAATAGTTGTAATCGTATAAAGTTTCGAGATAGGTTTTAAGTTCCATATTCTTCCTTTCGTCATTGCGAGCCACGCTTGGTTGTCGAGTTTATCGAGACACTTGTTCTTCGTGGCGAAGCAATCTAAAACACTTTGTTGGAGATTGCTTCGTCGTGACTTCGTCACTCCTCGCAATGACGTAATTATCTGGCTTTTTTCCCCTTCTTCAACATTTCAATTGCTTTGACAATTCGATTTTGTCTTGTCTCTTCTTTTTTGGCTTCATTAATCCAAAGTACATATTCGCGTTGATGTGTATAAGATAACCTATCAAAGAAAGTTTTTGCTTCTTTATCTTTCTTTAATTCTTTGATTAACTCTTTCGGCAGTTCAAGCACTCGTGGCTCAGTATCAAGTTCAACGGTTATCTTAATTTTGTCACCAAATGTTTTACCAATCTTTTCGCGAATGTCTTTCAAAATAATCAGCAT
>JAEURH010000202.1 GCA_016789365.1 Anaerolineales bacterium | reverse complement strand
GCCACGCTCTTGTTCTTGGCGGCGAAGCAATCTCCAACATAATCATAAGATTGCTTCGTCAGGAAAAAACACCCTCCTCGCAATGACGAGACTCTCATATCTCGTCACTTCTTAATTCTCTCACCTTTCGGGTCCCATAAAACTGCTTGAGCAACTTCAGCACTCACTTGTTCACCAAAACACTCAATTTCTAATTTCGTGCCTGCTTTTGCATATTCCATCGGTAAGTAAGCATACGCCATAGATTTTTTAACTGAATATCCATATCCGCCCGAAGCCACCCAACTAATCGTCTTCCCATTCGCACGGATTGGTTCTTTGCCAAGCACAATGGTTCTATCATCACTTAATGTAATCGTACAAAGCTTTTTCTTGATGCCTTCCGCTTTTTGCTTGACCAACGCTTCTTTGCCGACGAAATTTTCTTTATCTAATTTCACTGCAAAACCTAAACCTGCTTCATAAGGTGTGTAATCTGGTGTGATTTCGCCACTCCAATAGCGATAGCCTTTTTCTAAACGAAGCGACTCAATTGCTTTATACCCAGCGGCGACCATACCTTCGGGTTTGCCTGCTTCCCATAATGTATCCCAAAGTCTTAAACCATATTCCATGGGGCAATAAAACTCCCAGCCCAGCTCCCCTACATACGTCACGCGCGAAGCGAGGACTGGCACATCACCGACCGTGATTCGTTTAGATGTCATATATTGAAAGCCATCATTCGATACATCATCCATTGTAACTTTTTGAAGAATGGTTCTGGCTTTCGGTCCCCACATGCCGATAACCGCATACGCCGAACTGACATCTTCAATTGTCACGCTTCCATCTTCGGGCATGTTGAGTGACAACCACGACATATCATGCTGACCAAACGCCGTACCCGTGACAATGAAGAAACGGTCTTCAGCAATGCGATTGACTGTGAAATCACATTCAATGCCGCCGCGCTTGTTGAGACATTGCGTGTAAACCAAATGACCCACTGGCACATCAATTTGATTCGCACAAACAGAATTCAAAAATTTCAAAGCACCCGCTCCACGCACTTCAAATTTATTGAATGATGTCTCATCAAATAAACCTGCATGTTCGCGTGTCATCAAATGTTCATGACCAATTGCACGCGACCAATTATTTCTTGCCCAGCCATTTGGTTCGTGACCATGTGTTGCTAATTCTTCATATGGTTTAAACCAATTCGGTCTTTCCCAACCAAATTTTTCCCCGAAGTGACATCCCAAATCACGCAAGCGATAATATGTGGGGGAGATGCGCTGATTGCGGCGCGACATTCTTTCTTCGCCGGGATAATGAATGTCATAATATTGTGTATAAGTTTCAATTGTTCTTGCAGCGGCATAGTCGAGACTGTTGTAGTTCGGACCAAACCTTCTTACATCCAATCGCCAAACATCCCACTCAGGTGAGCCGTTTACAATCCATTCCGCCATTACTTTGCCCATACCACCAGAGCCAGCCAGTCCGTGTGCACAAAATGCACACGCCACCCAAAACCCTTTCACC
>JAEURH010000201.1 GCA_016789365.1 Anaerolineales bacterium | reverse complement strand
ATTACTCCATCAAACACACCAACAGCAACTTCTACATTCACGTCAACTTTTACAATCACACCTTCAAAAACATTTACTCCAACATTAACTCCATCGAACACACCGACGGCTACTTTCACACCTTCTAACACACCGACGTTTACTATCACGCCATCTAACACGCCGACGTTCACTGTCACACCTTCAAAAACTTTTACTCCAACTTTGATTCCATCAAATACACCATCAAGAACTCCATTACCAACATCAACTCTTACATTTACTTCCACACCATCTAGCACGCCGACATTCACCATCACGCCATCTAACACACCGACATTTACAATCACACCATCTAGCACGCCGACATTCACTTCCACGCCTTCTTCCACGCCGACATTTACTTTCACACCATCCAGCACGCCGACATTTACAATCATGCCGTCTAAAACTTTTACACCTACGATTACTCCATCTCAAACCTCAACTTCTACATTAGCCCCATCTTTCACGCCTACATTTACAGTCACATCATCAAGAACTCCATTACCAACATTAACACTTACATTCACTGTCACGCCATCAAAAACATTTACACCTACAAACACTTCATCGAGGACTCCGACTTCTACTTTCACACCTACATTTACAATCATGCCGTCTAAAACTTTTACGCCAACTTTGATTCCATCAAACACACCAACTGCTACTTTTACTATTACACCATCTAAAACATTTACGCCGACCATTACTCCGTCCAGAACACCAACCGCTACTTTCACATCTACATTTACTATCACACCTTCTAAAACTTTTACTCCGACAGTAACTCCATCTAACACACCGACTTCTACTTTCACATCTACTTTTACAATTACACCTTCTAGAACTTTTACGCCTACAATTACGCCATCACGAACTCTAACTTCTACATTCACACCCACACCAACCAACACATTGACCAATTCTCAATGCTACAAATTTGAATTCATCAGCGATGTGACCTTGCCAGACTTCACCAAAGTCAATGCTGGTGAGCAACTTGTCAAAACATGGGAAATAAAAAATATCGGCGGCTGTACATGGACTCACGCCTACCAACTCGTCTATAACAATGGCGCGCGCGTATCCGCCGCATCTATCACCCCGTTCACAAATAATGTTTTGCCCGGTGAAACAGTTCAAATATCCATCCCAGTGATTATTCCTGAAACAACCGGCAGAATCCAAACCTATTGGTATTTGATTTCAGATACAAATCAGATTGTAGGTACTGATACTGCTGGCAAGCCTTATTTATGGTTCAAAGCGGAAGTAGAACCCGCCTCCAGCCAAACCTTCAACTTGACTGCCACACCCCAACCTTTCGTCACGCTTGAAGCGTTGATTCCAAATCCGAGTGGCGTGATATTAGATTTATATAGCAATGCTTGTAGTGCAATTTGGTTAAGCAATAACAATCCAATTCCTTGCCCAGAGTTTGAGACTAATCCGCTTGGCGTAGTTCAACTCGTCAAAGATGAACCATTTGAAAACGGAGAACTTACATCAGATGCATTATTGTTTGCATTGCCAGCTTCACAAAGTGAAGTGATCGTAACGGGAACGTATCCACAATTTGTTGTTCAAAATGG
>JAEURH010000200.1 GCA_016789365.1 Anaerolineales bacterium | reverse complement strand
TCACTTGGATACTGTGTTTCCATTCAGCACCCAACTACAAGTCAAGAAAGAGGCGGGGAAAGTCATCGCACCGGGCATTGGAGATAATTCACTCGGTGTCGCAGGTTTATTTGGAATCATCTGGTCATTAAAAAAATCTTCCGCTAGGAGCATGTTGAAACATGATGTGTGGTTTGTTGCCAATGTGGGTGAAGAAGGGCTTGGTGATTTGCGCGGCATGAAGGAAGTTGTGAAGCGTTTTGGAAAAGATGTGATTGGTTATTTGGTGTTAGAAGGGTTGGCGTTGGGACATGTGTATCATAAGGCGATTGGTGTGAAGCGATATCGCATTACAGCCAAAACGGCGGGCGGACATTCATGGTCTGATTATGGTTCGCCATCGGCTGTGCATGAGTTGGCAAACCTGATTACAAAATTAACATCCTTGCGTTTGCCAAAAGACCCACGCACTACCATGAATGTTGGTACGATTCATGGTGGCACAGGTGTAAATGTATTGGCATCGGAAGCAAAATGTGAATTGGATTTGCGTTCTGAAGACCCAAAGATGTTGGCAAAGTTGGTGCATCAAGTTGAAGATATTTTGATTCATGCCAGCCGTGATGGTGTAAAAGTAACTGCGGAAGTAATTGGTGAAAGACCTGCAGGTGAAATTCCTTCTGAGCATGAATTGGTTAAGTTGGCTGTGAAATGTTTGCAAGAACAAAATTTATCTGCTACTTTAACCACAGGTTCTACGGATGCAAATATTCCGTTGAGTCAAAATATCCCTGCGGTTGTGTTGGGAATCACGACGGGTGGAGGGGCGCATACGGTCAATGAGTATATTGATACAGAACCCATTGAGAAGGGGATGAGTTCGGTCATACGTTTTGTTGAAAGAGTTAGTTAATTAGTTTTCTAGTTATTTAGTTCGCTAGTGTGGGAGTGTCCATTACAGGAAGTAAAAAATAAGCCAAGTATAGTTTTTGCCACTGATTTCACGAATTACACAGAATAAATCCGTGAAAATCCGCGTAATTCGTGGCTAAAAGTATTTCGCCTCTTCTTTCTTGGACACTCCCGCTAGTTTTTAATTCCCACTGAACACTGTTTACCTGTTACTATTAATCACTCCCAACTTTCTACTCCCCATAATCGTAAATCAACAATCGTAAATCGTAAATTATTTTAATCCCACCACCTCATACACCGCAATCGGCTGAGTCTTGCCTTTCATATTCATCTCAGCATGGGGTTTCGCTTCAATGTGTTTCTTTACCAACTCATACGCATCTTTCGTAATCAAAATTTGATTGTTGGCAGAATTTTCCTGAATGCGTTTAGCCGTGTTGACCGTGTCACTAATCGCAGTATATTCCAAACGTTTTTCAGTACCGATTAAACCCAAAACCGCATCCCCGACATGAATGCCAACCCCAAAAGCCAAATGTGCATCTTTCGGTAATTCTTTATATAATTTTTCAATCGAGTCACGAATCGCAATCGCAGTTTTCACGGCGCGTAAGGTATGGTCTTTTTGTGGCACAGGCGCATTGAACCATGCCATAATCGCATCGCCCATAAATTTATCCACTGTACCTTCTTGTGATAATACAGCTTCAGCCATTGCCGCCAAATACAAATTCAAAATCGTCACTAATTTTTCTGGTGACATACTTTCGCT
>JAEURH010000001.1 GCA_016789365.1 Anaerolineales bacterium | reverse complement strand
GAAGCCGCCCAAGCCGTGATAGTGGGCGACCCCATTTGGTGCCCAGCCACTGTTAAAATCCCAACACCCAATTTGAATGGTTGTTCTGGAAGCCATGCTACTTTTGCTTTACTATTTGCTGACCCCATTTTTAGTGGCGGTGGACCTGGCAAAGACGGCATCATTTGGGTAGAAAGTTCGTATACTGGTGAAGCCTTTACAGTGGATGTTGGCAGTGCTTTGGCTTCAACAAATTTGAAAGACTTTAAACTCACTATTAATGGCGGTTGGGCTGGTTGTGTGCCTACCTGTGTGAGTACGCTAAACCCGAATGCGCCATCTGTGTTTACGACCCCGTTAATTATTACTGGCTGGAATAATGACATCACCATTAATAATATTTCTATTTTGGGTAGTAGTGCAGGCGCACTGTATAGCCTGCATGTTGAAACCACCAAAAACATTACCTTGAACAATGTAGAAATTTCAACCACCAGTGATGGCGGGGCATGGTTGGTTACTGACATTATAGGTAGCACTGGCAATGTGACGGTGAACAATAGCAAATTTAATAATATTACCGATGCAAACGGTGGCTTGCGAATAGATAGCAGAGGAACTGTCACCTTGAAAAATGTAGAAGCCAAGAATAATGGTACTGGTGGGGTTGGCATTGGTATTTTGATTTATAACCAAATGGCAGTTACCCCTAAGAATGTGACCATCACCAATTTAACTGTGAGTAATAATCAGAATGATGGTTTGTTGGTCAATTCTAAAGGTGTGATTACAGTTACAGATTTAACTGCCACCAACAATGGTTTGAGTGGCAGTGGCAATGGTGCTACATTAAACAATTTGGCTGGCGTAGCCGCTGTGAATGTGAACGGTACAAACTTGTTCCATAGCAATGATGACTTTGGTTTGCAAATCCAAACTCATGGTGCAATTAAGGTTAATAACATTCATGCAGTGGATAATGGTTCTAATGGCGCAAACCTTGTGAACAATACTGCCGCCACACCACAACCTGTAACGCTCACTGGTTCAAACACGCTTAAGTTTAATGGCTTTAATGGTTTAAACATTATTTCGCTTGGCACAGTGACATTAAACAACATCACTGCCGATTCAAATGCGAATCGCGGTGTTTTTGTAGATAATGACGAATCTGGTGCCAATGGAGATGTGAAACTGACCGGCACAAACTTTTTCAACAATAACATGGATACTGGTCTTGTTATTTATTCGACCGGCGCAATTATGCTTAACAATCTCACTGCTAATAAGAACCTCGTCTATGGTGCCTATCTTGATAACACTGCCAGCGCTACCTTTAAGAGTGTCACCATTACAGGCGTGAATCAATTCAATGAGAATACGGACTCTGGCTTGCTCATTATTTCGGATGGCATTGTGACCTTGAACAACATCACTGCTAATGGCAATGGCGGCAATGTTGGCGTGAATATTAACAATACAACCAGCACACCTGCCAAACCGATGGGGGTCACTATGGCTGGTACCAATTTGTTCAATAACAACAATGGCACAGGATTGGGAATTTACTCCCACGGTGCAGTGACCTTGAACAACATCACCGCCAATTTCAACGGCGTTGTGAATACCAACGGGTATGGGCTTGATGTCCGAAACGATGTTGGAACAACCACCCCAGCCAATGTGACCATAAACGGCGCCAATACACTTAATGGGAATTATAGCGGCGGTATAAATGTTTGGAGTTTGGGGATTATTAAAGCAAACTCCCTCACGGTTAAAGATACGGTTGACGGGATTGGCGCTTATTTTCAAAATAGCATCGGCACATCTACCGCTGGGGTTATGTTAACAGGTACCAACATTTTTACGGGCAATAAACAAACAAATTTGGTCATTTACTCTTATGGCGCGGTAAGCCTGAATAACATTACAGCCAGCAACTCACTCAGTAACCATGGATTATTCATCAATAATTCAGGCGCGACCTCCAAGTCAGTTACTCTTACAGGAACAAATGTTTTTAATGGGAACTGGTTTTCCGGGGTAACTATTTCTAGCATTGGCGCGATTACACTGAACAATGTAACTGCTAACAATAATGGCGTGAGTGGCACTGGTGGGTATGGGACATACTTAGATAACACCCTCTCGCCAGTTAATGCTGGTATTACATTAAATGGCACGAACAACTTCAATGGGAATTATCAGACTGGGCTGTATATCATTACATTAGGCAATATCAAAATAAATAACATCACTGCGAATGGAACAATCGCTACTAGCCACTATGGGGCAAACATGAGCAATTTGAACGGCACGGGCAGTGTTACGCTTACCGGTGTCAATACATTCAGCGGCAATAAAGGTACAAATTTGTTTGTTTATTCTGCTGGTGTAATTACAATAAACAATTTAACTGCAAATAATTCTGTGAATGGTCAGGGAGCATATATTGACAATACTGCCAGCGGAGCAAGCGCTCCAAAGGCGGTTACTCTCACTGGAAATAACACCTTTAATGGAAATGCTGAAAAAGGCTTAGATATTTATACTTTCGGTGCTATCACAACCAATAACCTGACCGCCAACGGCAATGGCATAGGGAGTAATAATACTGGTGTGAAGTTAGATAACTCAAACGGTACAATCCCCATGCCAATAGCCATGAAAGGCAATAATACATTCACTGGTAATTACGGCTTGAATCTGGTAGTTTACTCATTAGGTGCGATCACAGCCAATAACGTCACTGCCAATGATAGTGTTAATCATTACGGAGCAACTTTCCAAAACTATTTTGCTGGTGCGTCTGGGAACGTCACACTGACAGGCACAAACTCATTTAGTGGAAACTTAGAGGGTGGACTGACAATTTCTACAAAAGGCGCGATTACAATCAGTAATGTCACTGCCAACAATAATTCAGGCGGCTTCAGCGCGATTTTATTAAATAATACTTATACAACCCCAACAGTGACCAATAAACCTATCACGATTTTAGGTTATAGCGTCACAAACAATAATACTGTTGCTAATGGTTTACATATTGAGACGTATAGTGCGATTACACTCAATAATGTCACTACCAATAACAATGGCTTTTATGGCTTATTTGTTCTTCCTGGTTTGGGTGCTACTATTCCCATCAACGTCACGCTTAATGGGATTAATCAAGCCAATGACAATATGAATACAGGCATATACATTAATACGCCAGGAGGAAATGTTACGATTAATAACTTGACGGCTTCTGACAACAACTCCTATGGATTGCGCATTAATGCTATAAATGCCAACCAAATAGGTGCTAACATCACACTAAAAGGCACAAATGTCTTTAACGGGAACAGCAACATTGGGGTAGAAATCTTAACTCACGGTGCTGTGGTGGCAAATAATGTTACGGTCAAAAATACAGTTAGTGCAGGTGGTATGTCAATTTATAGTGGAGGTGGCATGACGCCGAAACCAGTTACACTAACAGGCATTAATACCTTTAGTGGTAATAATGGCGATGGCTTATCTATCTCTGCTGGTGGTGCAGTTACGCTTAGCAACATCACCGCTAGTACTAACACTAGCAATGGTGTGCTTGTGATTGGCGATGACAATGTCACCTTGACAGGGAAAAATCAATTCAATAACAACACATCTAGCGGGTTGGAGGTGTTTGCCCTCGGTAACATTACTATTAGCAACTTAACTGCTCACAATAATGGGATTTATGGTGTAAACCTAGATAACAGCACTGGTGCTAATACCACCAAAATTACGATAACTGGTGTAAATTCGTTTGTCAATAATACAAACACTGGCTTGCGTATTAATTCTGTTGGCTCAGTCACGATTACCAAAATCACTGCTGATAAGAACGGCAATTCAGGTGTATGGATTGATGCGAACAATGTGACCCTGACCTGTGGCTCATTTGTCAATAACACGGGTTACGGGCTTAGACTTAACGTCCAGAATGCCACACTTACAGGCATTGTCGCCGCAGGTAATACAACGGGTAATTACGACTTTACTGTATCTGGCACACTTACTCAAAAACACGGTTGTCCGTTGCCGTAAACAAATTGAATCAAAAGAGGCGACTCGTATGAGTCGCCTCTTTTTTATAGTCTAGCCTTCTCTTTTATTTATTAACCTTGTCACTTCTTGCATCGCGGCTCTATAAAAAAACGCCAACCAAAACACAATCCCAAAATATTTGAGCATGTCATTCGTGGTCATATAGCCTCGTAACACCCTCGGCAGAAAAAACCCGCGTGATACGAGCAAGAGCATGAAAGCAGCCATAAAAAGTAAATAATCATACTTAGAAATATCGCGCCGAAAATAAAGTAGATACGAACCGAAAATAATCACGTAAATCAGATAAAAGAAAAATTCAGGCATATCCAATAAACGAGGTAAGACCTCATCGTGTAATAAAAAAATATCGTCAACCGCTAGCAGAAAACTCAAAATACCAGAAGCGAACAAAAAACGATACGCGCGAAAAGAGGCGTGCTGGTTTTTCATTGCCAAACTGGCAAACAAACAAATTACGCCTGCGCTCACCCATAGCAAGGCGCCCCAATTTGAGAGTAGCCCAATATAAGGCTCAAAACCGATAACTTGGGCGGGATCTTTGGCTAATTTCCATATTGGGTTATTCGTAAGGCGCGCGATGAAGACCGTCGCCGCCGCGCCGCCTAAAGCTAGCGCAATGCTGATGAAAACAACGGGCAAAATTCTAATTATTTGCTTTTTGATATTTATGATAAATGACGGCGATTTTGAGTTCATGAATTTGACTTCCTTCCAAAAATAAAATTATACGCGCTTCGCTCTAAACGGGCGCATGAGAAAAAGATGAGACTTATCTTCAGCCGTAACTCTTGATTTGACTCTTTTTGCGCTCAGCCATTAAACTTATAATCACACTATGACTTTACTCGGTGAAACGAGTAAACCGCGAACTTGGAGACTTCATGTTTTTCTCAACCACGCCGCGCAAAGAAAGTTTAGTTGCACTTGCGGATGTGAAATTAATGCCCTTCTGGTTAGATGATAAAAATAAACCAGAAAAAACTCAATCACTTACGGCAAAAACCGAATCAGACTTAACCATTATTGGTGCTGGCTTCACAGGCTTGTGGACTGCCCTGCTAGCCAAACAACGAAATCCGCATCTTGAAGTTATCATCATCGAATCAAATGAAGTAGCGTATGGTGCTAGCGGAAGAAACGGTGGATTTTGTTCCGCTTCTTTAACACATGGGTTCTTAAACGGAGTCAGCCGTTGGGAAAAAGAATTTCCAAAACTTTTGCAAATGGGGCGAAACAATTTAGATGAAATTGAAAACACAATCAAGCAATACAACATTGAATGTGATTTTATTCGCTCGGGTGAAATCAATGTGGCTGTTGAACCTCATCAGATAGATGATATTCATGAAGAAGTTGAACTCTCACAACAATATGGCGTGGATGCAAAATTTTTAAGTCAAGATGAAATTCGTGGGCGAGTTAATTCGCCGAGTTATCTCGGCGCAATTTTTGACCCTGATATGGCAATGCTCAACCCGACTCAATTGGCGTGGGGTTTGAGAAAAACCTGTTTGGGGTTAGGAGTCAAATTATTTGAGGGCACACAAGCTACAAGTCTAGAAGAGAAGCGTGATTCGGTTGTAGTCAAAACTCAATTTGCTGAAATTGAATCAAAAAAAGTTGCATTGGCTACCAACGCTTTTCCTCCGCTGATAAAAAATCTTTCGTATTATGTTGTGCCTGTTTATGATTATGCCTTGATGACTGAGCCATTATCAAAACCACAACGCGATGCAATTGGCTGGCAAGGGCGAGAAGGTTTGAGTGATTTGTGCAATCAATTTCATTATTATCGCACAACAGACGATGGAAGAATTTTATTTGGCGGATACGATGCGATTTATTATAAAAATAATAAAATTGATTCTGATTTAGAAAACAACCTCGCCTCTTTCGGACTTTTAGCGGAGCACTTCTTTCAAACATTTCCACAACTTGAAGGACTTCAATTCACTCATGCTTGGGGCGGCGTGATTGATACATCATCACGGTACACTGCTTTTTGGGATACTGTGATGAATGGTAAAGTTGCTTATAGCTTAGGGTACACAGGTTTAGGTGTTGGTGCATCACGCTTCGGTGCCAATGTGATGTTAGATTTATTAAGTGGTGAAAAAACTGAACGAACTAAATTGCAAATGGTGAAATCAAAACCATTTGCATTTCCGCCTGAGCCATTGCGTTCACCGATTATTAACTTTACAAGATGGTCTTTGAAACAAGCAGATGAAAACACTGGCAAACGAAATTTGTGGTTGAAGTTGTTGGATTGGTTGGGGCTGGGGTTTGATTCGTGATATATAAAAGGGAAAGTTTTCGTATAATACTTAGTCGGGAAGCTATTCTGCGTATATATCACGAATTTGTATCAGAGGATAATGATGGATAACATAGTCAATAAAAACATTTCACAAAAGATACGTCGTCCTTTCGGAGTTTGGATATTAACAATTCATGCAGTGATCGTTGCTTTTTGGGGCTTTATGGTAAATAACTCGGATCTTGTACTTAAGGGGGAAGTTGCAATGTTTGCCAGTGATGAGGTTCCTTTTATGCTTCTATGGGCATATTTATGTATAGGTGTATTCATTGCTAGTTTCTTAACTTGGATAGGTTGGGAGCCAGGTCGAATATCTTTCTTAATCTTAACTTCTACGTTTTACCTATTGTTAGGAGAAGACATATTTTTATGGATTACCAACCCACATTTCTGGAAAATTCTACCTTGGGAAACAGTATGGGATGATATTGTTCCTACTATATTCCTATTTATAGGTTGCATAATGACACCTGTATTATATATCTGGTATTTCAATAAACCCTCAACACGAGCGTTTTATGCAAAAGTTAAGAAGTGATAATAAATTATTAGGCAAAAAATACTTTATAAACCAATTTGTACTAAAAAAACCTCCGAGTTCTTTAAGAACTCGGAGGTTTCATTTTCACCTTACTTCTTACTCGGCTTCGCCATTTCATCTTTCACAGCGTGGTACAAATTCTCAGCCTTGAGTTCACTCAAAGAATAACATGGCGACTCTAAATGGTCGGCTAATTGTTTTGCAAGACCTTGGTCAAATGCGGCGTGTTCCATATTAATTACTACCGAGCGGATTTTTTCATTCGCAATCATTTCTGCGAATTTGAATGATTCTTCTTGTGGAGGCATTGTGCCTAGCGAAACATTTCCTGCGCCATCGGTCATAACCATTAATAATGGTTCAACGTCAGGGTGAATATGTTTTTCGTGACGCAATACGTCATACGCCATGAACAAACCTGCTGAAAGCGGAGTCTTTCCGCCGACGGGAATATCCATGAGCGCTCGTTGAGCAAGTTGAACGGAGTTTGTGGGGGGCAATACTAATGTGGCTCTATCTTTTTGGAAGACGATTAATCCCACACGGTCGCGACGTTGATAGGCATCTGTGAGTAATGAAAGAATCGCGCCTTTGGTGGCATTCATGCGTTCAGCTACAGCCATTGACCATGATGCGTCCACTAAAAACAAAACTAAATTCGCAACACGCTTGACGCGAATCTTGCGTTGTAAATCGCCTTTCTTAATAGAAAAGGCTAACTTTTTTCTTTCTTCTGTTCTTTGTTTTTGAAATGGAGCCGCCGCACGGAATGTTGCATCAAATGCAATATCGGTTAAGTTATCACCAGCAGGTCTGGCTTTGATGTACCGCCCATGTTTTCGTTCGGTTTTCGTTAACGAACGCCGACCTGCTTGCTTACGAGTTAATTTATCAAGCGGTGTATTTAATTTTCGTGGAGTGAACGTTTCACCAGGTTTAACTTTTTGTCCACCTTCCCACCAATTTGAGTTTGTGTTTGCAAACACATCTTGTGGCATGGGTTCAGGCTGACCTGTCTGTGGGCTTTCATCAGACATCTCATCTTCGAGTTTTAAGTTTTTTTTTCCTCTGCCTCGCCGTCCTGTTTGCTTTCGGATTCATCATCCGCTTCGCTCGGGACCGATTGACCTGCCAGCTGCTCGATGCGTTCTTGCAATTGTTCAGTGGTCATTTCTGCTTGATTGAAAGGCGTTCGTTTAATACGATGTGGAAGTGCTAACTCTGCGGCGAGAGCGATATCATGGTCGTTGATTTTTGTTCGCCCTTCAAACGCCGCTTGTGCGCGCGCCGCTTTTAAGATGACCAAATCTGCTCGGTGACCATCAACATTTAGCGAGGATGTGAGTGCCGCGATTGATAACAAATCTCTGCTGGTATGAGTCACTTGGTCAACAAGTTCACGTCCGCGTGCAATTTTTTCGGAGAGTTCTTTTTCTTTTGGTAACCAAATATTACGAAATGCGTCGGCATCTTTTTCGTAGGATAAATTTCGTTCCATAATGGTTACACGTTCACGCGCATCACGAATGCCGACAATTTCTACTGACAAAGCAAAACGGTCTAACAGTTGAGGACGAAGGTCGCCTTCTTCAGGATTCATTGTCCCCACAAGAATGAAGCGTGCTGGATGGGCAAAGGAAATGCCTTCGCGTTCGACAGTGTTGACGCCCATTGCGGCTGAGTCTAGGAGAATATCCACAACATGGTCGTCAAGTAAGTTGACTTCATCTATATAAAGCAAACCGCGATTTGCACCTGCTAACACACCAGGCTCATAATGGCGTTCGCCTTTTTGAATGGCTTTTTCAATATCTAAAGTTCCAACCACGCGGTCTTCAGTAGCAGAAACTGGTAAGTTTACAAATGGGGTGGTTCGTTCAGCAATTGGTAATTTTTTATCGTTAGCATGGCGTTCTTTACATTCGGTACACCAAGTAGCAGGTTTATCAGGGTCACAACCAAAGCGGCAATCTTGCACAACCTTGACACTGGGTAATAATGCGGCGAGAGAACGCGAAGCGGTTGATTTGGCTGTACCACGTTCACCACGAATCAATACGCCACCGATTCTTGTATCTACGGCGTTTAGAATTAGTGCTCGTTTCATTCTTTCTTGACCAACGATTGCTGTAAAGGGAAAAATAGCAGGCATTTATCATCTCCAGCCCGTGATTATAACTCACCTTATTGGATGTATATCAAATTCTTTTTTAGCCACAGAGAACACAGAGTTCACTGAGATTTTTTGAGGTTTAATTGAAGTCCTCCTAAAATTTTGATGATTCATTAATTTTGTTTAAAGACTAAACACGAATTCCGTTAATGGGCGAATGAAGCGAAAAAATAAAGATTTTCTTTCCTCTTTCTTCTTTCCTCATTTTCTCTGTGACCTCTGTGGCTTAGAAATTGTTTTTCATCAAGCAGGGTTGCCAACTTCTCTTTTCACCTGTATAATCCTTTCATCTTTGTTAAATCGGAGTATCACGAGTGAATAATGAAAATGAAGCCCTGAGCGGGTCAACAAATGCGCAGGGAGATCAAGCCAACAACAATCAATCCATGGAGGCGTTGTTAGCAAGCGAATCGTTAAATATTGATCTTCCTCAAGCAGGTGAAATTCGCAAAGGGACAATTGCCAGTATTTCGCCAAATCAAATTCTCATCAGCATTGGTGCGAAATCTGAAGGCGTGGTTGCGGGTCGTGAGTTAGAACAACTAACTCAAGAAGAACGTGACGCGTTACAGGTTGGTCAAGAAATTGATGTATATGTAATCGTTCCCGAAGATGATAACGGGAATGTTGTGCTTTCTTTGAAGCGTGCCCTAGAACAAATGACTTGGGAAAACGTGGAGAAGATGATTGCCGATGAAGTTGTGATTGACACAAAAATCATTGGCTTTAATAAGGGCGGACTGATTGCCGCGATTGGTACTTTGCGTGGGTTTATCCCCTCCTCACAAGTGAGCCAAGCACGTCGCGCACAATCTGCAGGTGATAAACCTGAACAACGCTGGCAAAAAATGGTTGGGCAACCGATTTCGGTGCGCATTATTGAAGTAGACCGTGAACGCCGCCGTTTGATTCTTTCTGAAAAAGCCGCTAGCACTGAATCGCGTTCTTCTGTCAAAGACCGTGTGATTAGTGAATTGGAAGAAGGCAAATCATACACTGGGCGCGTTACCAGCCTTGCCGATTTTGGTGCATTCGTCAACATCAATGGGGCAGATGGTTTAGTGCATCTTTCTGAAATTTCTTACGAACGTGTTGCTCATCCAAAAGAAGTGCTGGAAGTTGGGCAAGAGGTTCAAGTTAAAGTCATCAACATTGACCGCGAAAAGAAACGTATTGGTTTATCCATCCGCGCTTTGCAAGATGACCCATGGAAGAACCGCATGGAGAAATTCAGCGTTGGTCAATTGGTTGAAGGTGTCATTACACGTCTCACCAAATTTGGTGCGTTTGCCCGCCTTGAAGGTGATATTGAAGGTTTGATTCACATTTCTGAATTGAGCGAGAATCGTGTTGAACATCCTAAAGAAGTTTTGCATGAAGGGGATGTCAAAACGCTTCGCATCATCCGCATTGATACTGACCAACATCGCATTGGTTTGAGTCTTCGCAAAGTTGATTCAGCCGCCTTTGCTGATAAAGATTTCAAATTGCTCACGCAAGATTTCAATCCGCAAGACGAAGATAAAGAATAGAAATAAAACGCTGATGTAAAAATCAGCGTTTTATTTTGTGTTTTTTTATTTGGAGTGCCGACTTCAGTCGGCTAATTTTTTGTATGCCATACCCGCGCGGGGATAAATCCCACGCGCTAATATACCAAGCCGACTTAAGTCGGCTATCCCGCTTTAGCGGGATTTGTAATAATAGCGTGGACGTTTACGTCCACGCGTGTATGAAGGTAAAATAAATATATGGAATCCAATACATGCCACTAATTGTTGATGCCCATGCCGACATTGCTTATAACATGCTCAAATATGAGCGTGATTATTTACGCACTATTGAAGAAACACGCGCACTTGAAAAAAATAGTTCAACCGTAAAAGAAAATGGCGATACGTTAATTAGTTGGTATGAATATCAACGTGGCAATGTAGCCATTATTTTCACAACATTGTTTGCCGCGCCGATTCGCTTTAGCACCTATGAAAACGAAAAACAAGTTTACAAAAATTTTGATGAAGCACATCAACTCTATAAAAATCAATTAGATGTATATCAACGTATGACCGATTCCATGCCTGATACATTTCGCATCATCGCTTCAAAACGTGACCTCAACCTGCTTCTTGACCACTGGACTTCATCTTCACCTGAACATCCTGTCGGCATGGTCATCCTCATGGAAGGTGGCGAAGCAATTCGCAATCTCTCTGAATTAGAAGAATGGCATCGCTTAGGCGTGCGTTTGATTGGACCCGCTTGGGTCGGCACGCGCTATTGCGGTGGCTGGAAAGAACCAGGTCCACTGACAAAGGATGGAAAAAAATTATTATCCGCAATGGCAGACTTTAATTTTGTTTTAGACTTAAGTCACATGGATGAACGCGCCGCAATTGAAGCATTAGATATTTATGAAGGCTCAATTGTCGGCACACATGCCAACTGTGCAAGCCTTATGCCGAATGCAAATACGAATCGTCATTTCACAGATAGAATCATCGAAGGCATTATTGAACATGATGGCGTGATAGGCATTGTCCCATTTAACTCATATCTAAAAGTTGGCTGGATGCGAGATAAAGGCCATTCACGTGATGAAGTGCTTTTACAAACAGTTGTCAATCACATTGACCATGTTTGCCAAATCGCAGGTGATTCGCTTCACGTCGGCATCGGCTCCGATTTTGATGGCGGTTTTGGTTTACAATCTGTGCCGCCTGAAATTGACTCAGTGGCTGACTTGCAAAAACTTGCCCCATTATTATCCGCGCGAGGATATAATCAAACCGATATTGAAAATATTTTAGGAAATAATTGGATAACGAGATTGAAGAGAGACTTGCCGTAAGCCAGTCATCAGTTTTCAGTAAGCAGTAACCAATTATCAGTTAAGAAAGAAGCGTATTACGCTTTCAATCGTAAATCCAAAACTTGTATTGAGTTTATCGAAACATCGTAAATCGAAATGTCAAATCTTCCCGCTTCCACACCTGTTCAAACCACACCTCGTATTGATGATGCCGTTACTCCACGCACGCGCGTTGGTTTAGGTATCGCATGGATTGGTTTAATTATCTTTGCCATTGGTGCCAAACCCGATTTATTTGGCTTAGACCGCAGTGAAGTTGTTGGCTTTGTGCAAATCATTGTTTTTTTGATTGGGTTAGCAATGATTTGCTTGGGTGGCTATATATCGCTTCATGCGTTGTGGTGGAATCTTGAACGCACCATCATTTCGGATATTGGTTCACGCTTGGCGGCTACGGGTTATGTCTTCACTGCATTTGCAGGCTTGGCAGATATTTTCGGCATGGGTTCGCATCCTTTTCCGCAAGTACCATATTTTGGTCCATGGCAAGCGACGGGTGTGTTAATTGGTCAAGGAATTATCGCATTGGGGTTTTTGATGATGATTCCGTTTCAAGTTAAGCATAAATAAAATATTAAGTTTAGGGGATTTTTAGGTAAAATTCTTTCTATTAATCTCATCAGGACATCCGAAAGGTTATAAATGGAAATAGCATTAGCACTCGGTGGCGGAGGCGCGAAAGGCAACGCGCACATTGGTGTACTTCGCCGTTTAGAAAAAGAAGGTTATCAAATTAAATCAATTGCTGGCACCAGTTTTGGTGGACTAGTTGGTATTTTATATGCAGTGGGTTTTAGCCCTGATGAAATTCAAAGCAAATTTGAATCTTTAGCTCAAAAGAGTTTGTTTGTTCGTGGCGCACAGGATGGACCCTCTTTGCTTGGGTTACACGGTGTCCGAAGTTTGTTGAATGAAATATTAGGCGAAAAAACATTTGACGATTTAAGAATCCCGTGTGCCGTTACCGCTGTGGATTTGAAAAATGGCACCGAAGTGATTCTTTCTGAAGGTAGTCTTACACAAGCCATTCTTGCTACCATTGCACTTCCCGGCATTTTTCCTGTGCAGTATGTAAATGATTGGAGTTTGATAGATGGTGGCGTTTTGAATCCCGTCCCTGTTTCGGTGGCACGCATGTTATCTCCTGATTTACCAATTGTGGCTGTCGCTTTAACAGACCCATTAGATACACCTATTCGCGGATACACAATTCCTGTACCAAGTATTTTTCCAAGACAAATTATAGAAAGAATTTCAAGAATCTCATTAGCACAATCATTAGATGTATTTTTGCGTTCAGTAGATGCAGGTAGCCGCGCAGTAGCATATTTGCGATTGCAAATTGATAAGCCTGATGTTATTGTTCGCCCAGATGTGCATCATGTTGAGATACTTGATGAAGTAGATGTAGCAGATTTAGCAAATCGAGGTGAGCAAGCATTAGAAGAAATGTTGCCAGAAATAAAACGAGTCACTTCGTGGATGTCACGCGCGCGCAGAAAAATTTCGGAGTTTATTAAATGAGTCGCGACTTACGCAAATACATAAAAGATACAAACGTGCGTCTCATTATTGGCGCGTTATTTCTTTTGTTTGTGGTCGGGCTTGGATTAATTTGGCTCATCTATGGTTTTGGTGCGGCGGTCACAGGTTTTCTTTGTCTGCTTGGCGCTTTCGTGCCGATTGCTTTAATTTTTATCGCCCTCTACGGGCTGGATTGGATTGTGAAACGTGCAAACCGCGACGAAGACTGACCTAATAACATTCAACAACTGGACCTTACGAGTTCGTCAATCAACCATTGAAAACCCAAAAGTATTATTGATGATTCACGGCATCACGGGTGATGAAAATTCGATGTGGGTGTTCGGCAGAAAATTTTCAACTTCGTATTTGATTATCGCTCCGCGTGCGCCATTTATTGCACAGCCATTTGGATATTCATGGCGTGATGTGGAAAAACATCCGCTTCAAACGGACTTCGGCAAGCCTGCTCTCCACATGCTTGAGTCATCGGCTGACGATTTGATTCGGCTTGTAGATGAGTACACAACTTCACTTAAGATAGAAGCGAATCAGTTTGATGTAGTCGGGTTCAGTCAAGGTGCGGCGATGGTCAGTGTGTTAGGTCTTGTTCATCCAAATCGAATCAGAAAAATGGGAGTGCTAGCAGGTTTTGTCCCATCTGGGTTGGATGAATACATTGCTCAAAAACCGTTGACTGATAAAAAAGTTTTTGTGGCGCACGGCACAAAAGATGAAACTGTGACCATTGACCGCGCGCATGAGGCTGTAAATTTATTTCAGCAAGCAGGTGCTGAGGTAACATTTGTGGAAGATGAAGTTGGTCATAAACTTGGCTCTAATGGTATGAAGGCTTTGGAAGAATTTTTGCAATATTAATTTGTGGTGGCTGAAAGGCGGTCTGTGACCGCCGTATAAAATGCAGGGTCACAGACCCTGCAAGAGCAAACAGATAATATTAATTTGCATTAACTCTCTGATTGACGTTGATTTTGTTTGCAGGTATGCTTAAATAATAAAGGTGCTTTATGAAAAGAAAAATTTCTCGTCGTGATTTTTTGAAACTAACAGGTTTAGGGTTGAGTGCTTTGGCATTCAAGCCGTATTTACTTCCGAATTATGAATATTTTGCTACGCCAAAACGCTTGCCACAATTCCCTGCGAGTGAAATTATCGGGCGCGTGACAGACCCTGATATTGATTTACGAAGCAGACCGACCAATGACCCTAACTTAAATACATCCATTGGAAAATTAGGCGCGGATACTTTGGTTGAGTGGGGACGTGAAGTTGTCGGCAATGTGATTGGTGGTCTGACCAATCAAAAATATGTTGAAACGCCACAAGGTTATATTTATGGTTCGGTGCTTCAACGCACAAAAAATATCCCAAACACGCCATTGACGGAATTGCCGAATGGTCAAGGATTTTTTGCAGAAGTGACCGTACCGTATGTAGATTTAGCGCACGAAGGCGTTGTCGCCTCTCCATGGTTACAAGACCACATTGTTTATAACTTCCCACCACGTTTGTATTATGGTCAAGTGGTATGGATTGACCAAGTCCGCACAGTGAATGGCTTCCCTGAATATCGTTGGAATGAAGATGCCAACGGACGTGGTTATGGCTATGGTGGCGGATATGGCGAATATTTTTGGGGCGATGGCGCAGGTTTCAAAGTTTTAACCGATGATGATGTTTCTATGATTAGCCCAAACGTTGACCCAAATGAAAAAACGATTTCATTAGATTTGGATTATCAAACTTTATCTTGTTATGAAAGTGGACGCGAAGTATTTTTCTGTAAAGTTTCTAGTGGCAAAAGTTTTGACCCCGTAACTGGTGAAATTGTAGATACATACGCCACACCAGCGGGTACATTATTAACACACTGGAAAATTATTTCAAAGAATATGACCGCTGGAAATGAATCAGCAGGTTATTCAACTCCAGCAGTGCCATGGTGTACGTTTATTCAAGGTGGCGTTGCGATTCATGGCGCACATTGGCATAATGCTTTTGGTGAAAAACGTTCACATGGTTGTGTGAATGTGACTCCTGACGATGCGAAATGGATTTTCCGTTGGACATCTCCGTATGTGTCACTTGCCGCAGGCGAAGAACGCCGTAGCCTGCCAGAGCATGGCACGATTGTTAACTCACGAGAAACAAAATTTAATTAATAGACTTCTTGCAAAAGTGCGCTAGAGAGCGCACACTACCCAATAAAATATTATTTTTTTCTCGTGTAGAAGGCGTTCTCTAACGCCGATGATATATAAATTTTTTACTTATGCAAGAGGCCTAATAAAAAAGACCCTAAGAGGCTTTTTAAGAACTATTTTTTAACCAGAGATGAACAAAGATGAACAGAGTCTTAAGCATTAATTTCTTAGACTTTCTCAAAAATCTACGTTTATCTCCGTTTATCTCTGGTGAATTTTGAATTATTAAACAGCCTCTAAAGACTATAATTTTGAAAGAGATTTTATGGATATTTCTCAAATCACAGTTTGGTTAGCATTACTGGCAGGCTTGGCATCATTTTTGTCACCTTGCGTATTTTCACTTGTCCCTGCCTATGTTGGTTATTTAGGTGGGCGGGCTGTCAGTGCTGGTGGCGAACCAAATCGCTGGCTCACATTTTCACACGGCGTAGCCTTTGTATTAGGCTTTAGCATCGTATTTGTTTTGTTAGGTGTCGCCGCTTCGTATGCAGGCGCGTTACTTTATGATTTACGTTTATGGCTAGCACGAATTGGCGGCGCGGTTGTTATCGTCTTTGGCTTGCACATGATTGGTTTATTGCACATCCCATTCCTTTCTTACGATACACGCGTACAACAAGCCCCAGACCCCAAACTTGGATATTTATCTTCTGCATTAATGGGCGTTTTCTTTTCAGCAGGATGGTCTCCCTGTGTGGGACCCGTTCTCGGTGCTATTTTGACACTCGCCATCAACGGGGGTTCAATTTCACAAGGAGCGACGCTTCTTTCTTTCTACTCAATTGGTCTGGGAATCCCATTTTTGGTAGCCGCCTTAGGCATTGGCTGGGTGACAACTATCTTGCAAAAATACAAAAAGACCATGCGCTATGTTGAAATTATCATGGGCATCGTTCTTGTTATCATTGGTGCAATGTTAATGACAGGTGTTTTCGCCCTCATCGCTCAACAAGGTCAATTCTTCTGGGTTGATTTTGGACTATAAAATAAAAAAATAGCCACAGAGGTCACAGAGAAAAATGAGAAGAACAATTTTAGATCGCCAATGTTTTCTCAAAAAAACTCAGTGTTCTCTGTGGCTAAATAAGGTTCATTATGCTGAATGTGACTCTATATACCCAAAAAAATAACCCCGCCTGCGACCAAATCAAAAATGATTTGAATGAATTACAATCTCAATTTCCGCATCGCCTCATTGAAGTAGATATTGATTCGGATGAGTTACTCAAAGCGAAATACAATAAAGTTGTCCCCGTGCTAGAAGCGGGACCATTTACCCTCAAAGGTGCTGTCACCAAACAAAAATTACAAATGACACTCGGCGCGGCATCCGATAGAAAAAATCAACTTGAAAAATTAGAAGACCCCATTTACAAAATGCGTATCGAAAAAGGAAAAACTGTGACCACTGGCGATAAAATCTCATTCTGGATTTCAAAAAGATATTTATTATTATTAAATTTATTCATGCTGTTTTATGTCGGCTTGCCCATGCTTGCCCCCACTTTAATGTGGCTTGGCTTAGATGCGCCCGCCAATGTCATTTATCGCATGTATAAACCACTGTGCCATCAATTTGCATTTCGTTCTTTCTTTTTATATGGCGAGCAACCTTATTATCCATTAGCAGAAGCAAATGTAGCCAATGTAAAAACTTTTGAACAAGTTTCAGGCATCACCAACTTAGATGACCCATACAGCACATCACGTTTTGAAGCCCGCAATTATGTTGGCGACGAAACTGTCGGCTACAAAACTGCATTATGCCAACGTGATGTTGCTATCTACTTTGCTATTTTAGGTTTCGGCATTGTGTTTGGATTAACAGGACGTAAAGCAAAATCATTACATTGGCTCGCATGGATTTTGCTCGGCATCGCTCCTATTGGTTTAGATGGTTTTTCACAACTCTTAAGTCAATTTGAATGGGAATGGCTTTCATCACTCATCCCATACCGTGAAAGCACACCATTTTTACGTTCACTCACTGGCGGTTTGTTCGGCTTATTTACAGCATGGTTTGCTTATCCAAACATCGAAGAATCAATGAACGAAACACGCCAGTATTACATCAAAAAATTCGCTGTCAATAACACAACCGAAAATTAATATCACCGTCCCGCAGGTTTGATTAAATGTTTTTATTTATCAATTAAACCTGCGGGACGTTTTACAAAAGGTAAACAAATGCCCTTTCAACAAAAAAACGGACTGCGCTTTTATCAGTTCGATATATTTTCATCAGCCATCACGCATGGTGTTTTTACACGTCATGGTGGTGTGAGCCCAGAGCCATGGGAATCATTAAACTTAAGTATTTCAGTGGGTGATGAACAGACTCGTGTGATAGAGAATCGCAAGCGTGTATTTGATTCTCTTGATAAAAACCCCGCTTCATTACATGATGCACACTTGGTTCACGGAGTGGACATTATCTTGGCTGACAGCCCGCGCCCCGTCAATCAACCCATTCAAAAAGCGGATATTCTCTTAACTGACAACCCCGAAGTTTCATTGTTCATGCGCTATGCCGATTGTGTTCCGCTTTTGTTTCACGACCCAAAAGAAGGAGTCATTGCGCTTTCACATGCAGGTTGGATGGGAACTGTCAAAGGTGTGGCTGAAGTAACAGTGAATGCGATGGTGGAGCATTACAACTGCAAACCTGAAAACATCATCGCTGGAATTGGTCCATCTATATCTGTTGACCATTATGAAATTGGCGAAGATGTGGCTTTACAATTCCGTGAAAAATATAAAGATGATTCTGAAAAAGTTTTGCAAATGCGAGATAACAAACTGTATCTTGATTTGTGGACTGCGAATGTGATTCAATTAAAAAATGTTGGCGTGGAGCATATTCAAGTTTCAGGTTTGTGCACGGCTTGTCATTTAGATGATTGGTTTTCACACCGTGCCGAAAAAGGAAAGACAGGCAGGTTTGGGGTGTTGATGGCGTTGAATTGATTAAGTGGGTGCGTCGCACTACTTTGTATTGGAAATTTTTCTAACAAGAGGATTTGCCCATTAGCAAGTTATTCAGACAATGAGGTGCGACGCACTCCGGCATCAAGCGAAATAAAATGTTGAGGTTCAGCAAACAGGTTGAAGGCGGGGCATGAGGCGGGGTAAAATTAGGGTATGAGTGAATTGGTCAAGCAAATCAAAGAGAGATATGAATCTACGCTAGAGAAAATCGCTATTTCTGCAAAAAAGGCGGGGCGGAATCCTGAGTCGGTGAAGTTAGTCGTTGTCACAAAATCTCAACCTGTGGAAGTAGTGCAAGCGGCGATTGAGGCGGGCGCGAAAATTTTGGGCGAGAATTATGCCGAAGAAGGTGTTACGAAAATTCAATCATTGTCAAGTTTTTCTGCGGTAGAATGGCACATGATTGGTCACGTGCAGAGCCGTAAGGCGCAGTTGGTGGCTGAGCACTTTAACTTTTTGCATTCGTTAGATAGCATCAAACTTGCCAAACGGTTGGATAGATTTTGTGGTGAAGCCAAACGGAAGTTGCCAGTTTTGTTGGAGTTCAATGTTGGTGGTGAAGAAAGCAAAGGTGGCTGGGATGCGTTTGACGAAACTCGTTGGAATGAGTTGATAGTTGAGTTGAACGAAATTTTGACTTTGCCAAATTTGCAAGTTCGTGGTTTGATGGCGATGCCACCACTTGGTGATGATGCTGAGTTTTCTCGTCCGTTTTTTGTGAAGATGAAACGCTTGCAAGAATTTTTAATGAAGCAATTTCCGCAAGTGGATTTTTCAGAACTTTCGATGGGTACGAGTTTGGATTATGAAGTGGCAGTAGAAGAAGGCGCGACGTTTGTGCGAGTTGGTACGGCGATTGTTGGTGAGAGAAAATAATTTTGCCACAGAGGCACAGAGCGCACAGAGATTTTTTAATTAATTTTCTCAAGTGCTAAGGGGTGCGTCGCGCTTTGGATTGTGAAGTTATCTAAGAAATGGATTTAGTGGTTTTGAAAAACGAGTTTAAGGTATGTAGCGCGACGCACTCATTTATAAAATAAACGGAGGATGAATGTCGGTTGATTTTTTGGTTTTGTTTATTCGGATTGTTTCACAAACTTTTATTTGGGTTGTGATTGGCTCTGCTTTACTTTCCTTTGTGCTTCCGCCTTATCATCCAATCCGTGAGGCGTTAGATAGAATTGTGGCTCCGTTTTTGAATCCGATTCGCAATTTGTTACCTAGCGCGGGCGGGTTAGATTTCAGCCCGTTAATTTTGATATTAGCAGTTGATTTTCTTTCTCGAATTTTGATAATATTCCTTCTTTCGTAACGAGGTGAAACATGGCTAGAAAATTTAACTTAAGTGACGGAAAACGCGGTTCAGCATTGGCAGTGCGGGTGACTCCGCGTGCCAGCCGTAATCAAATTGTGAGCATGATGAACGATGGCACAATCAAAGTGCACATTGCGGCGGATGCGGAAGATGCTCAAACCAATGCGGAATTAATCGCCTTTTTGGCGGATGTACTCGGCGTGCCAAAGTCTCGTGTAGAGATTGTGGCTGGCGAAGCTGGACGTGATAAATTAATTTCTGTGTTAGATATGGATGTGGAAACTGCGCATCAACGCATTGTGGCGCACATGGATTGAGTTGTTTATAGTCAATATTTGTATAAACCCTAATTCGATGTTTATCTTAGAATTGATTAAAATTTACATAGAAGGGAAGTTTATATTCATGAAACGGTTACTACAAATTGTTATTTTATCATTGTTGCTAACAAGTTGTTCAAGTATAAAATTGCTTCAACCTACATCAACTTTTACTGCGACAACCGCGCCAACAAATACCCCTATTCCTACATCTACTGTTGTACCAACGCCGGATTTATTAGCAGAATATTCATCTTTAGTGCCACAAATTCCATCTGGTTTTGAATGGAAAATTTTGCCGGAAAAAAACTTAGCAGTAGTAATTCCTAATGGATGGTTTTTCAAAGAAGAAACTCGCGCTGAATTAAATCTTGACGGAGTGTATGTAACGAAAGAGAATATTGATGAAGTAGGCAGATTTTCAACAGGTTTATCAGTTTTTATTTTCAAAGACTTTAAAAGTAATGACGAGGCAGAGCAATTTTCACAAAGCATGCTGACACAACATGCAAACTTGGAAACGACAAAGGAGATTTTGGAAGCATGGGATTATCAGTCTGGAATTTCTACAATTCACCACTTACGAATTAGAGCAGAATTTGCCAATGAAACCGAAGAGAACAAAAGTAAAGTTATTCATTACTCAGCATCAGTAGCGAACAATTCACTTTATTGGGCAGTGTTTGAGACACCTGAAAATTTATGGGAAGAGACAACCAATAATTATGGACTTGTTCTTGATTACATAGTTGTTTTTGGCAACTAAAAGAACCGTAAAAATTTCATAATAATATTGTAAACGTAATTAATATAATATAGCTTAAGACTGACATGTTTTCTCGAAATTTTGATTAACCAGCCCCGTACAACCTTCTATAAATCACAAAAATTTCATAAATGTTACGAATGTAATTTCTTGTCTCTTCAAAGCGCACAGATTCTAAAAACAAATCGGGGTCATCGCCAGCAAGTTCTTTCCAAGCCAGTGAGTTGCCAGGTCCGCCGTTGTAGGCGGCGAGGGTGGCGTAAATATCCCCATTAAACAAAGTGCGATTCTTTGCAAGGTAATGAGTCCCAAACATAATGCTAACGTACGGACGATATAAGTCATCGGATGTGTAATCTAATGGCTTGCCCAATTCCGAAGCGATTTGCGCGCCAGTGGTCGGGATGACTTGCATCAATCCGCGTGCATCTGCTACCGAACTAACGAAGCCTTCAAACAAACTTTCTTGTCGAATCACGCTGTAAACAAACAATGGGTCAAGTCCGTTCTTTTGCGCTTCGGGATTCACCAACTCTGAAAAATAATGTCCATAACGAATGCGGCTGAAATAAGTCGGTGCCATCATCGATTCGGCGTGTTCGCTTAACCCAGCCATCGTTAAAATTTGACGGGCTGAAAAAATCGCCACGCGATACATGCCTAAATCTAATAAATAATTTGTTAAGCGAAAACTATTGACCGCATCCGCTTGTGTTTCTAGTTGGGTGCGTACATCTTCAAACTCTGCTCTGGCTTCGTTATAAAAACCTAAATCCCAAAATTCTTTGCCACGAATAATTCTTTCATCCGCCGATAACGCGCCTAAATTTTTTAAGTCAACATCATTGCCTAAATTAAACGTCAATCGCATCCATGCTTCGGCATCGGCGCGTTCTTGTTCAAGATTTGGTGGGTTGGTTAAAGTCACTGGTGCAAATGGAGCACGCCCTAATAAAAAGTCTCTGGCGCGTTCGCTGTAATAGCCACCCGAATTTTTATTTTGACCTTCACGCCATGCCGTTTCTGCGGCGGCGAGATTGCCTAATTTTTCTTGCGTCTTGCCAATCCACAACAAGGCTCGGGCTTGGTTGGTGGCTGAGGTAGCAGAAGCAAGACTCCGCTCAAATGAAGCGAGAGCAAAATCATATTGTCCGCGACGGTAATCTAAAATCCCTATCAAAAAAATTGCATTCTGCGCTTCTTGTGAACTCGGATATTCATTTGCCAAACGCGACCATGTTTCAATGGCTTTATCAATTTGATTGCCGCGTTCATAAATGCGACCCGCGCTAAACAAATAAGAACTTGCGGCTGTGCTGGTTGGCGCGAGACGCACAAATTCTAAAAGTGTTTCGGCGGCACCACTATAATTATTTTTTTGCGCCCACAAAATAAACGCTTTTTCGCCCCACGCATCGCCCCAATTTCGGTGCGTTGGATAATTGTTGATAAACGCATCGTAATCCACTAAGGCTTCATCATACAAACTTAAACTGCTTTTTGAACGCGCGCGATAATAATATGCTGTGCCATCATTATCGCTTGGGTTGGTTTGCAAATATCTATCAAACGCGGCAATGCCCACCGCATATTGACCCGCAAAATAATCTACTAAGCCACGTTGCAACTCACTGACTGTTCCGCCTGCATCAAGCAGTGCCACCAAACTAAGATATGAATAATAGGATAGCGGATAATTGTTTACCGCAAATGTGAATCGTTCAATCGCCGCTTCGTTTTGACCTTTGACCTGATACAGCAAACCAATCTCATACACCGCCTGAGCCTTGATGAAGTCACTCGTGGCGCGTGCAATGACTCCTTCATATAACGCAATCGCATCGTCATAATTCCCCAACCCTTTTTGTGAAGCGGCGGCTTTCATATCAATTTTGATGTCATCGCCTAGTGATGATGCTTGAATTGCGGCAGTGTATGCAGAAAATGCACTAGCGTAATCTTTGGCGTTATATAACGCATCACCGCGTAATTCTTGCACATACGCATCAATATAATTGGGGCGCAATACCAAATAGGTTTGCCACGAATCAGCCGCGGCTTGATAATTTTCTAAACGATAGTTTACAAAGCCTTGTATAAAATACGCTTGCGTTGCATAAGTGGAATTTGGGTGTTCAGCAATTAAACTTTGAATGGCGGCTAAACATTCGTTGTATCTTCCTTCGGCAAAATAAATGCGGGCTTCACCCCATTTTGCCGCCGCGCGAATTTGCGGGTCAGGTGAATCTTGCAAGGCAATCCGATATTGAAATAATGCTGAGTCAAAGTCACCATAAAAAAGAGATAAATCGCCAATGCTGACTCGTTCTGTGATTAATGGAGTCGGCGTGAGGGTTGGGGTAAAAGTTAATGTCGGCGCAGCAGAAGGGTCTGGCGTTAACGTCCAGCCTGGGGGAATGGTCGGAAGCCCATCAAAAATGGAACAAGCCAACATTACTACTGCCAGCCAAGCCATAACAAGAAAGCGAAAACATTTTTTCATCCTAGTTTTATAACGGCAAAAGATAGGCACGTCAAGCAAGCCTATTAATCAAGTTATAATCTTAATATTCCGGAGTGCGTCGCGCATTTGAAATCAAGATAATCTCTAATGAATAAGCGCGACGCACCTTTTATAGGAGACACATGCGCTCTGTATTTTGGGAAAATAACCAATTAAGAATGATTGACCAACGCATTTTGCCTGTGCGTTTTGAAGTTGTTTCATTTACAAAACACGCGCAAGTTGCTGAAGCAATAAAAAATATGACTGTGCGTGGCGCACCTGCTATCGGAGCCGCCGCCGCATTTGGGCTTGCGTTGGCAGGATATGAATCCGCTTCTTCATCTAGCCCACAGTTGGTTGCTGATTTACAAGTCGCATCCTTAACTTTGAAATCTGCCCGACCAACCGCTGTCAACTTGGCTTGGGCGGTAGATAGAGTCATGGGTGCAGTAACAACTGCAAGTCAAGAACGAAGCGTGGATGAACTTCGTCAATTTGTTTTAGCTGAAGCGCAAAAAATCGCAGATGAAGATGTCGAAGTCAATAAGCGTATGGCAGAACATGGCGCAACGTTAATCAATGATGGTGATACGATAATTCATCATTGCAATACAGGTGCCTTAGCAACGGTAGATTGGGGAACTGCATTGGGTGTGATTCGCACGGCACATGAACAAGGAAAAAAGATTCATGTATTGGTAGATGAAACTCGCCCGCGTTTGCAAGGCGCGAGATTAACTGCGTGGGAATTGGAACAATATGGCATTTCGTATGAAATTATCAGTGACAATATGTCAGGTCATTTTTTGAAATCAGGCAAAGTGCAAAAATGTTTTGTTGGGTCAGATAGAACGACTGCCAATGGCGATGTTGCCAATAAAATTGGAACATATATGCTTGCACTTGCGGCATTTGATAATGGCGTTCCGTTTTATCCCGTTGTGCCGACATCAACAATTGATTTAAGTTTAGCAAGTGGAGATTTAATTCCAATTGAAGAACGCAATCCAAACGAAGTGTTAGATATTCAATTTCAAGGTGAGCCTGTTACACCAAAAAATGCCAAAGCCCGCAACCCAGCCTTTGATGTAACACCGAACCGTTTGGTAACTGGCATCGTCACCGAAAATGGAATTGCCTATCCACCGTTTGAGGTGAGTTTGAAAAAGATAATGGGACGCTGATAAACGCAGATGAACGCGGATTCTAGCCTTTATCATTAATTAAAATCAGCGTTCTTCTGCGTCCCCAATAATTTGTGTTTTAAAAAACTTCATTGCTAAAAATCTTTACATCTATAAAACCTCGTGATACACTCACGAAAGTTATAAAATTTATGGCGCACTCACCCGAGTGCGCCTTTTACTGCGAGTAAATCATGGATATTCTCTTAACTGGCTCTGTCGCCTACGACTATTTGATGACCTTCCCAGGTCATTTCAAAGAGCAAATTTTACCCACCCGTTTGGAATCTATCAGCCTTTCTTTTTTGGTAGATTCGATGTCCAAACAACGAGGTGGCATTGCTCCAAACATTGCTTATACAATGGCATTACTTGGTCGCAAACCGCGCGTGATGGCAACTGTGGGTGAGGATTTTGCAGATTATCGTGAGTGGCTTGAATCCAAAGGTGTGGATACCGCTTTAATGAAAGTTGTGCCTGGCTTATTCACCGCTTCTTTCTTCGCGACGACTGACCATGCTTCTGCTCAAATTGCTTCGTTTTACCCGGGGGCGATGGCTCATTCCGCAACACAATCCATCAAAGAATTAGATAAAAAACCAGATTTAGTCGTCGTTTCGCCCAGCGCACCAGACGCGATGATGAAATTCCCGGCCGAATGTCGTGAGTTGGGAATCCCATATTTATATGACCCAAGCCAACAAATTTTACGTCTCGAAGGCAACGAACTCGCCCGTGACATGGAAGGCGCGGAATTTTTGTTTTGTAACGATTACGAATTTGGTTTAATTTCCAAAAAAACAGGCTGGAGTTTAGACCAAATCCTTGAACATGTAAAAGTGTTAGTCATCACACGCGGCAAAGATGGTGCTGATTTATACACCGACGGTATTTCTGTTCACATCCCCACCGTTCCAGAAGATGAAATTGTTGACCCAACTGGCGTGGGCGATGCGTTTCGAGGCGGATTTTTATCAGGTTATGCTCAAGGCTTTGATTGGAAACTATGCGGTGAAATTGGCTCACTTGCGGCAGTCTATTGTTTAGAACAAAAAGGTCCTCAAAGCCATGCGTATTCAAGGGAAGATTTTGTAAAACGCTTCCGCAAACATTTTGATGATGATAGTAAGTTGGATGCTTTATTGAAATAAAACCCGTTGGTCGAGTAGCAATGAGTGAAACGAATGGCATATCGAGACCAACATTAAATGTAAACAAATATAATTTGAAAACTTGTGGTTTCGATACACCCTCAAAAAGCATTCGGGCTACTCAACCACCGAGTAAAAAATAAAAATCTATTTAGATTTGTTGGTTAAGCTGGCAGTGTTCGCCTTGATGCCGTACATACCCACTACGATTGATGTCAAGTAGTGCTAATTGTTGAGACCAACTCTAATAAAATTGGACGTTGTGGTCTCGATACGTTTTTCCACGAACACGAAAAACTACTCGACCACCAGATATATTAAGGAGTATTAAAAAATGAGTAACTACGATATTAAAGACATCAATCAAGCAGAAGGTGGTCGTCGCCGCATGGACTGGGCAGAACGTGAAATGCCCGTGCTTCGTTCCATTCGTGAACGCTTCAAGAAAGAAAAACCATTAAAAGGTTTGCGCGTCTCTGCATGTTTGCATGTGACGACTGAAACTGCAAACTTAATGGTTGCTTTACAAGAAGGTGGTGCAGATATTGTCCTGACTGCATCGAACCCACTTTCTACACAAGATGATGTCGCCGCCGCGTTGGTGAATCAATTTGAAATCCCAACCTTTGCTATCAAAGGTGAAGATAAAGTCACCTACTTCAAACACATCCGCGCCGCGTTGGAACACAAACCACACATGACTATGGATGATGGTGCCGACTTGGTTTCATCATTGTTCTTCATTGAAATGGGACGTTTTGAAAAACTTGAACCATCTCTTGCTTCATGGGCAAAAGGTTTGAAAGATGAAGAGCGCAAACAAATGCTCAAAGAAGTTATCGGTGGAACAGAAGAAACCACCACTGGAGTCATCCGACTTAAAGCCATGGAAAAAGATGGGGTGTTGAAATTCCCAGTTATCGCCGTAAACGACGCGCTCACCAAACATCTGTTTGACAATCGTTATGGCACAGGTCAATCAACAGTAGATGGAATCATCCGCGCAACCAATGTATTACTTGCTGGTAAGAATTTTGTGGTTGCAGGTTATGGCTGGTGTGGACGTGGTCTTGCATCACGCGCGCGTGGCATGGGTGCTCAAGTGATTGTCACCGAAACAGACCCAATGAAAGCACTCGAAGCGGTGATGGATGGTTATCAAGTAATGACCATGACCGAAGCCTCAAAAATTGGTGACATTTTCTGCACAGTCACTGGTGATATTAATGTGTTGGATAAACATCACTTTGAAGTAATGAAAGATGGTGCAATTGTTGCAAACTCTGGTCACTTCAATGTTGAAATCAACATTCCTGCATTAGAAGCCATGAGCAAAGGCAAACCAAATTTGGTTCGTCCATTTGTTGACCAATACCTCACAAAAGATGGTCGCAAGATTAACATCCTCGGCGAAGGACGTTTGATTAACCTCGCCTCTGCCGAAGGTCATCCTGCCTCTGTAATGGATATGTCTTTTGCCAACCAAGCATTATCTGCTGAATACATGGCAAAAAATGCCGATAAATTGGAAAAGAAAGTGTATTCTGTGCCGACAGAAATTGATAACGAAATTGCTCGCCTCAAACTTGAATCAATGGGCATTGCAATTGACAAACTCACCGACGAACAACTTCACTACCTCAACTCTTGGGAAGAAGGCACTTAGTTCGATTTACGATTAATGATAAAGCCTCGCAGAATTTCATCTGCGAGGCTTTTTGTTTAATTTTTATATCCCCCGAATGGGTGAGGATGAATTTGTCAATAAGGCTTGTAATTCCACCTATCATCATTATACTTTTTATAAGGCAATGCTTTCTTAAAAAGGAGATATTTATGAGCACCCTAAATTCGTATGTAAGAAAAATATTGGTTCTTTTTCTTGTTTTTGGTTTATGCTTTGCTTTGCCTGCATCAGCCCTCGCAGATGAGCAACCTCCACCTGCAGAGGAAGTTGTAGCGGAGTCATCTGTTGAAGAAAACAGTGACCCGCCACAAGTCACAGAAGAAGCGGAAGAAGTGCGGGAAGATGAGTCTCAGGTAGAGGAATCCGCCTCATCATCTGCGGGGGAAGTTGATTCTGTTTCAGAAATCTTAGGCTTAGCCCCATCCAACACCGAAATTATCGTCTTAGATGAAAATGGAGAACCTTTGCCATTGGTTACACAAGAAGCCAGTGATGCCATTGCCGCCGCAGACCCAATTTGGTGCCCTGCTGGCGTGGCTGTGCCTGTGGCAAGCAGTTTGGGTTGTTCACCATCATTTACGAGTATGACTGGTTTGATTGCGTGGTTGCAAGCCAACGATCCTAATCAGGCTGGCACAATTTGGATTGAAGGAATTTATGATAGTTCTACCGCAGTTGGCGATGGCTTGGCTACGAGTTTTACGTTCAATGGCAGTGCTGGTAATTTAGATAATATGGCGAAATTTGCGCTTACTATCAAAGGTGGCTGGAATGGGATGACTACTGGTACGGTAGATACGGGGAATCCATCACGATTTGAAGGTGATTCGTTCAGTATTATTAATTGGAAAGGCAATATTACTATCAGTGACCTTGAAATTTTTAATGCAACAGTTAACCCGAATTGCGGAGCGGCTTTGTGTGTATCCACTGAGGGGAATATTACACTGATACGAGTTAACGCGAGTCTTAACGATGGTGTATTAGGTGGGGCAATATTGGCGAATAATGCCGTTGGAAAATCTAGCACTGTGACCATTACCAACAGTAACTTTGATATTAACAATGATACGGGTTTATTAGTTAACTCTCATGGTGCAGTTAATATTAAGGACTCTACTTTCTTTTTCAATGATGTAGGCAGTGGCGCGACTATTAATAATTACTTCGATGTTACACCATCACCAGTGACGATTATTTCTAGCACTGCTAATTTAAACGGAAATGGGGCGGGAGATAATGGTCTTACCATCAACTCGAATGGTGTTGTCACTTTAACCAATGTAACTGCCAATACTAATTTTGGAAGTGGCGCAAGAATCAATACAACATACAATGCCGCTGGCAATGCAAATGTTGTATTGACCAATACCAATTATTTTGAGGGAAATGATGAATACGGTTTGTATGTCATTACCAATGGTAGTATCACTATTAAGCAGGTAATGGCAAATGCAAACGGGCTTGATAATGCTTATTTGAATAACAATAACTTTAACCTTAACTTGTTGCTTAAACCCGTCACCATTAGTGGAACGGGCATCTTTAACGGCAGTTTAGGTGGCGATGGGCTTAGGGTCATTTCTAATGGGGCAGTGACTTTAAGTAACATCACAGCGGGGAATAACTTTGGGTACGGTGCATTTATCAATAACAATGTACCAGTTGTAAATAATAGCCCAGTCACACTCAAAGGGACGAACACCTTTAATAACAATGATAATGATGGTTTGCAAATTTCCTCTGATGGAAATATCAGCATTAGTAATGTGACGGCTAATGATAATGCCTTGCGAGGAGTCGATTTAAGTAATAACACCCCGCCTGCTGGAAAAACCCCATCTGTAACTGTGTTAGGCTTTTTAACAGCCATTAAAAATGACTCTTCTGGGTTGTATATTTTATCTGATGGCGCTATATCTTTGACGAACCTCACGATAAATGGAAATCTATTTATGGGTGCGACGATTGATAATTCAGGTGCGCCTACGCCTCAGCCTGTGAAAATTACAGGCACCAACGTGTTCAATAATAGTAATAATAGAGGTTTAGAGATTATCTCAAAAGGGGCGGTGACATTAAATAATATCTCAGCCAATGGAAATGGCGTATCTGCTGATGTAAGCGGGGTGCATATCAATAACAAAATAGATGCAGCCATTCAACAAAATGTGACAATCACAGGTTTTAATACATTCAATAATAATGGACTTCATGGACTGTTTATCCAATCGTATGGGACTGTCAGCATAAGCAACATCACTGCGAATGATAATGGTAAATATGTTGTGGATAGTATTGGTGGTGGCGTTAGAATAGATAACATTGGCGGCACTGTGACCAATAAAGGCGTTACATTGAGCGGTTATGGTATCTTTAACAATAATGATGCTGATGGATTCGGTGTCTTTTCTAATGGCGTAGTCATAACCAATAACTTAACCGCTTCTGGAAATGGTTTGACAGGTACATTCATTGCTAACGACTCAGGTGCAGTTTCAGCGATTAATATTAACGGCGTTAACTTCTTTACTGGCAATATTGGCACAGGGTTATTCTTAAACTCAGATGGAGCCATTACGATTAGCAAAACCACTGCCCATGAAAATGCCATTGGTGTGCAAGCCGTAAATTTTCCTTCTTCTCAGCCTATTACAGTTTCAGGATTTATCAGTGCAAATGAAAATACAAACTTTGGAATTCAATTGGTAAGTGCTGGCGTGGTTTCCGTTGCGAATGCAACAGCCATAGATAATGACGCCATGGGTATGTATATTTCTAATGATGGCGCAACCACCCCCAAAGCCGTGACGCTAAGCGGTAATAACTTCTTTGGAGATAATACCAGTACCGGGCTTTTCATTTTTTCAAGCGGAGCAGTTACTACTAACAATGTCACTGCGTTGAATAACGGTTTGAGTCTTGGTATTGGTCTTATTGGAGTCATAATACAAAATAACATTACTCCTGCCAGTCAACAACCCGTCACTATGAATGGGTTTAACATTTTCAATGGCAATGGCAATCACGGCTTGAATATTAATTCTTATGGTGCTATAACACTCAACAATGTGACTGCAATTGGAAACGGGCATTTTCTTAATAACAACGCTGGAGATGGGTTAAGAATATCCAACACTGCTGGGGCTACGGTAAAGCCAGTTACTATTAAAGGTACAAATACTTTTAATCAGAATGACGGCACAGGGTTAACAGTTTTATCCGAAGGTGTTATTACCCTCTCAAATGTGACTGCTTATCGGAACGATACAATTGGGCTTGTTTTGGATAATAACTCTACCGTTCAGGCTGGCATTACTATTACAGGGTATGCCTCCGTAAACTATAACAATTTCTCTGGGTTGGTCATAGAAAGTAATGGGTCGTTTAATGGTACTAATGTAAGCGCAAATAATAATGGGCAATTTGGCGCAACTGTGAATATTATCGGTATCACCAGCCCGCAATCCTTTACCCTAAAAGGAAATAACACATTCAACTCCAATTCATTTACAGGCTTGTTTGTGTTAACAGATGGTAATATCACAGTTAGTAATCTTAATGCGAATAATAATACTTTCTATGGTGCCTTCTTAGATAACTTTACAAACTGGAACGCTGGCTCATTTACCCAATTTGGTTCTGTAACCCAAACTGGATTTGGCAATTTTAATAACAACAATACTGGAAGTGGTTTATACATTACTACAAACGACTCTGTAACCTTAACGCGCATCACAGCCAACTACAATGGCACTGCCATAAACGACGATGGCATCCACATTGAGGCAAATGGAAACGTGACATTGGCTTGTGCAGTGACCATTGGCAACTTTGAAGATGGTTTGCAAGTTATCATTGGTGGCAACTTTACACTGAAAGGACTTCTCACTTCCTTTAATGGAGATAATGAAGACTTTTTGGTAGGTGGCACAACCACAATTACAACATGCCCATAACCACCATCTAAACAATATAAAAAAGCCCTCCGAAGGTTATTCGGAGGGCTTTCTCTTTTTATGTCAAACTATATTTTTACGGGCATGGAATAACAATATTCAACTTCGCAGATGCACCACCTGCATTGTATGCCTCAACGCTTAGTGTAATCGGTGCGGCAGAAATCACTGGCGGAATTGGATAAGTGGTTACATTGGCGGCTACCGTACCATGCGGAGCGGCACCGAGATAAATTCTAAAACCATCTTCATTGTTTGAGTTATCTGTCCAACTGATTGTGCCGCCAAATTGATAATTTGGCAAAACGAGTGGCACACACACCTTCGCCGCCGCCAAATTTGTCACAGCCGCAGGCGGAGCGATAGTAGCAGTAGCCGTTGGAGTAGGAGTTTTTGATGGCGTTGGAGTTGGTGGAACAGGATATTCTGGTAAATTGGCAGTGTTACCACTCACTGTTGCATATTGCGGGAACAACCAACATGTGCCACCACCGCTCACTCGTTGAATAATCCAATATCCCGTAGAAGAACTTTTTCCAACAACCGTTGCCGTTTGCCCAACTAGTAAACTATCAATAATGTCATATTGCACGCTTGGACCTGTACGACAATTTGTATTAACACTCACAGTTACAGTAGGAACTGAAGGTGTGAAAGTAGCGCCTGGTGTTGCTGTAAACTCTGGCGTTGCTGTAAATTCTGGGGTAGGTGAATTTTGCAATAACAATGCTTGCGCAGTGATTGTCAATGCCAAATCAGAAACTTCTTCTGTTGGGGTTGCCTCTCCGCTGGGCAGGTTACATGCCGAAAGTACAAGCATCAAAACAACAAATAAAAATAAAGCAGATTTTTTCTTAAACATTTTCGTTCTCCTTTTCTTGCATTATGACATATCCTAAACAAGGGTCAAGGCGCAAATTCAACTATTAGTACTAAAAATAAAAGTGACAAAAGTACTATGTACTATGATTGAAGATAAATTTGACAAAGCCTCTTCCACTCTTCAATGGATAACGTCTCTGCCCGCCTCATTGACTCAATTTGGGCTGATGCTAGCAAACCTTCCGCCACTTGGCTGGAAATTTGTAACCCGCTCGAAAGTGAGTTGCGCAATGTCTTTCGTTTTTGAGCAAACCCCGTCTTAATAAGTTTGAAAAACGTATTTAACAATTCTTTTTCAATTAATGGTTCATCATAAATATCAATGCGTAAAATTGCCGAATCCACTTTTGGAATGGGGTGAAACGATTCCGCTGGAATGATAGCATGAATACTTGATTTTCCATATACTTGCACACTCAATGCTAATAAACTTAAATCGCCAGGTTTTTCGCAAATGCGCTCTGCCACTTCTTTTTGAATGGTTAATATTAATCTTTTCGGTTTTGTTTCACTTTCTAACAAGTGACGAATAATAGCAGAAGTAATATTGTAAGGAATATTCGCGGCGACGATGTAATTTGGCGTTTGAATAATCTCTGAAATGTTGATTTTGAGAATATCACCATGAATAATTTTCACATTTGGATACGGTTTCAAAACCGCTTTCAAGGGAGGCAAAAGCTCGAGGTCTAGCTCCACAGCCGTCACCGTAGAAGCAGAAGCGGCGAGGTAGCGCGTTAAACTGCCTACGCCAGGTCCAATCTCCAAAACAAAATCATCTGCTGAAATTTCTGCGGCTTGAATAATTTTTTGCAATGCCTCATCATCTTGCAAAAAGTTTTGACCCAGTTTTTTATCGGCGCGTAAGCCATATTGTTTTAATAATGCGTGTGCATCAAGCGGGGGTATTTGTTTCATTCGCAAGCCAGTGGGGTATCTTCTTCTTTTGTGATGTCAAGCGGAGGGTTGGCGAGGGGCCACATACCGCTTTGAAAACGAGCAACATAATCGCGCAGGATGGTATGGTCTGCATCAAGGATGGCGATACGTTTATCAAATACGGGGTCGTATTGTCTGGTAGATTTGAAAAGGTTGGCAGGAAAACTAACCAGTGAAACATTTTCAGGCGGCATTTGGCTTGCCAAACATGCTAATTGGCTTAATTGGGCTGGCGTGAAGTCGGTGCGAATGTTATCTTGAAAGGCTTCAATGAGTTCTGGAATTTGCGTAACGATAGCAGGGCTGGTTAATTTTTTTCGCAATGCACATAAAACAATATTTTGATTATCTGCTCTTTCAAAAATTCCGCTTTCGCGATTGCGCACAAGTTTGAGGGCTTGGCTTCCATCCAGATGATGTGTGCCAATTGGTAATTCGGTTGTGCGTGCGGTTTCTTTATCTTTAATGGTTACATCAATGCCACCTACTGCATTGACGATGTTTTCAAACGTTCGCATGTTAACAGTAAGGTAATGGTCAATTTTTGCGCCGAAGTTTACATTTAAAGTAAGCGCAAGCAAGCCAGAACCTTGTGAGGGGTCATCCCAATATTTGAAACCTGGGTTGCCGTATAAAAATGCTTGATTTAATTTTTCATGTGTCTGACCATCTAAGTCATCAGCAATGTGTGGAATCTCTACCCATAAATCGCGCGGAAATTCTAGCACGGTCACTTTTGGAGTTACAAAATCTATGCGGACTAAACGGATAGCATCGGCTAAGCCGTAGGTGTAGTTATCGCCACGCGCATCTGACCCAACAACAAGGACATTCATAATGCCAGGTCCGTTACATTTTGCAACAGGCGTGTTGGTGGGAAAAGAAACTGTTGGGGCGAACGTCACTAGCCCTTGCGCCGTTGGTGCTGGACCTGGCGAAGCAGTCCATGTAGGGGGCAAGGTTTGTGGCGCAAAGGTTGGGAGTGAAGGTCCCAAAGGTTGCGCGGCGACTGTTTGATAGGTTTGATAGGCATAAGTGCCTAAACTGATAACTAAACAAATTGCAATAGTCGAAAGAAAAGAAATAATAGTTTTTTGAAATCGATTCATATTGTTAAGAATTTAACCACAGATAAACGCAGATGAATAGGATTTTTTGAAAAAATATCTGTGTTTATCTATGTTCATCTGTGGTGAATTGAGTTTTCATTCAAAGAAATATGGAATAGTCGCAGGTGCAGGCTCAAGAAAATAAACCGTCACCCAGCCAGATAACCCGCCGATGTTATTATCATCATATCCCAAATCAATCCACTTTGTTCGTGGCACACCAAACGCCGTTTCAATAATTGGACCTCCACCCGTATCACCAATGGTTGCCACACCATAACCCGGAATATAAACGCGCATCCCTGCCAAATAACTATAAATAGAATAATCAACTGCTACAATGCCGTAACCAGCACGCGCACCACTTGCAGTGCCATACGAACATCCGCTAATACCAGAATTGCAAGGCGAATACCACGAAGCATACATCTCAGCCGCATACCAGTATTGATAAGGTGCATCGCCATCAACAGGTGATAAAACAATTTTTCGTCCGCTGGCTACAATTTGAGTTTTCGGTGTTTGCAAAATTGTTTCATCTTCCACTTCACGGCTTACTTCCACACCATCTTCATAACGAATGCGCGTGCGAATCATTGCCACGCCGTTAATGCCTGCTTCAAGTATTTCATCTTGACCAAACGGTATATCTTCAGAAACAATTTTTTCTACAGAAAAAGGAATCGACTCGAAAGATACTTCAATTGACTCTTTGACTCTCACAATTTTGATTTGACCATCAACAGGCAACGCTTCACTCGCTAGCGGATAACTGATGTCTGTTCCAACCAGCGGAATTCCCGCCTCAGCCAATGCTTCGCCAACCGTCTGTGCCGATGAGCGTATCGAAATCAATTTGCCATCCACGCTGATAGATAACTCTCTAGCGGGAGAAAATGTAACCGATGCAGAATCAACTATCAGCGAGTCAAGAGGCGGGGTTACTTCATCATACATGCTGATTGAATAACCTAATTCAGATAACACATCCGCAACAGTCCATGCTGAGGTTTGAATCGGTTGACCATTTAAGTTAATCGTTTTTGTGCGCTGAATTTGCAATTGAATAAAGTTTGAATTAATAGTTTTATCTAACGGAATCAAAATTCCATTTGCAAAAACTTTATCAGTTGGTTGAATTGGAATGCCCGCCTCGGAAAGAATTAACAACGGTACACGTTGGCTTGATTCAACTGTGCTGATGTTTTCGCCATCAATAATAGTGATTTGCGCTGACGCACTTGACTGGCAGGCAAATAGAAACAGAACGGATAAAAACATAAATTTACGAAATTGCTTCATAAAGTTAATTATAATCGGATAAAATTTTGTGATGGATATGATTACTAGCACATCAAACCCGCTGATAAAACAAGTGCGTGCGCTTCGCTTAAAAAAAACGCGTGTTGCGACAAAAACTTTTCTTGTGGAAGGAATTCATCATGTTGGCGAGGCAGTGCAAGCAGGTTGGGATATTGAAATTATTTTATATGCGCCAGAATTGCTAACCAGTGATTTTGCAAAAGAGTTATTGCAAAAAACGCAAGAGATTAAACTTCAGCCCGTTTCTGTGAATGTAATGGAAGCATTGGCAGATAAAGAAAATCCGCAAGGTATTTTGGCGGTTGTTAAACAAAAAAATTTTTCTTTTGATAACTTAAAAATAAATAATGCTGTGGCATTGGTTTCACCGCAAGACCCTGGAAACCTCGGCACCATTCTTCGCACGATGGATGCTGTAAATGTAGATGCTCTTTTTCTATTAGATGGCGGCGTGGAGTTATATCATCCTACTGTAATCCGCGCTAGCATGGGGACAATTTTTTGGAAGCCAATCATCCAAACTTCGTTTGATGATTTTGTTGCATGGTCAAAGAATAAAAGTATTCAACTCATCGGCACATCCGCCAAAGCGGATGTGGGTTATCAGACTCTTGTTCCACAAACTCCTTGGGTTTTGGTGTTGGGCAATGAACAAAAAGGCTTGACCAAAGAACAAGTAGATGCGTGTGATGTGACTGTTTCCATTCCAATGCAGGGGAGGGTTAGTTCATTAAATTTGTCTGTGGCGGCGGGGGTGTTGTTGTATCAGTTTTCAATTGACCATGAAAAATCTTAAGTAATCATTCTTATGAATATTCTTCTTTCATCAACCGTTCAAAACCTTTTTTTACCAATTGATTTAACTCATCCAATAATTCTGGTTCAACCTTTTTGAAGTTGAAGCAAGATTTTCCTTGCATGTGTTTCTTTAATTCAGGTGAAATATTTTTCAGCAAGTCAGGGTACATGTAAACAGGCATCAAATAAAACGAGACATAATTCTTTTTGATTTGTGCCGAAGCGAAGAAAAGTTCTTTCTTCCATTTTTCACTGTATGCGGCATCAAGATAATATAAATCTGCTTTATCCGTTTTGAGAGTTAATTTCTTGGCATAAGGTTTAATCATGCCTTTTAGTTTTTCAAATACGATAGGGAATTGGTTTGGCATATTTTCTCCTTAAAACTTCCAGAAAATTAAGATTAATGGAACAGCAACCAGCAATACAATCACTTCTAGTAATAAGCCCATGCGCCAATAATCGCCGAATTTGTAGCCGCCTGGTCCCATCACCAACGTATTGGATTGATGACCAATTGGCGTGAGAAACGCGCACGATGCGCCAATCGTAATCGCCATCAAAAATGGGTCTATAGATGTGCCTAAGCCTTGTGCGATTTTGATAGCGATAGGCGCCATCAGCACAACTGCCGCCGCGTTGTTAACTAAATCCGAAAGAAACATGGTTGCTACTAAAAGAATTATCAAAGCTACAACTGGTGGGAATTGACTCGAAATTTTCAAAATCAAGTCTGCTATAAGTTGTGCGCCACCAGTAGACTCTAATGCTGTACCCACTGGAATCATAGCGCCGAGCAAAACGATAATAGACCAATCTACGCTTTCATAGGCTTCGCGCAGGTTGATAATTTTGGTCATCACCATTAGCAGAACGGCGCAGAGAAAAGCCATTTGCACAGATACAACCCCAAGTACGGAAAGAAGCAGACCCGAGATAAAAATTCCAAGTGCAAGAAACAAATGTCCGCGTGATTGTTTGAGGCGTATATCACGTTGAGCGAGTGGCAGGCATCCTAATCGTTCAACCACTTCTTTGAATGTCTCCACATGGCTTTGTAACAATAGGACATCACCATTTTGAAAACGCGCGCTTTCAAGTCGTGTTCGCAAAAGTTTGCCCTGACGAGAAATGGCTAACAAATTCACGCCGTAACTGCCACGCAAATTTAAGGTGCGAGGCGTGCCGCCAATCATATTAGAACTTGGCATGATGACGCATTCGAGTAATGTAATTTCATCAGAACCTAAATCTTGTTGATGAATTTTTTTGTCACCAACTATTTCTAGCCCGATAGAGGCGACCAGTTTTTTGATATTTTCCGCATCAGCACTGACGATGAGAATATCGCCTGCTTGCAATTTAGTATGCGCCGACGGTTCCATGCGACGTTCACTGCCACGAATGAGACCAACCACAATCACTTCGGCTTTTGAGAAATCACCAATTTCATATAAACGTTTGCCATCTATTTTTGATTTTTCGGGGATTTTTACTTCGGTGATGTAGTTATCTATATCAAATAATGTTTCATTTGCCGAATTACTTTTGCGAACAGGAATAAACCGCCAACCGATTAAGACAATGAACGCTAACCCTGCTAATGTAATACCAAAACCGACTGGTGAAAAATCAAACATCTTAAAAGGGGGCAAGCCCGCGCTTTCCCGAAAGGTAGAAGCAATGATGTTTGGCGGTGTGCCGATGAGTGTGGTCATGCCGCCGAGCAACGATGCAAATGCTAACGGCATCATCAAATATGAAGCGGGGATTTTTTTGTTTTTTGAAATTTGTAATGCAATCGGTAATAACAATGCCAACGCGCCGACGTTATTCATAAATGCAGAAAGCAAAGCAACGAAACTGGTTAATGCAGTAAGTTGAATAGTAATACCACCCTTGAGATTTGATAGCCAGCCGCCAACAATGCCGACTATGCCAGAATTTCTTAAGCCACGGCTGAGGATAAGCACCGCCGCAACCGTGATGACAGCTGGGTTGCTGAACCCGATAAAAGCTTGCTCTACTGGAATTAAACCTGTGAGCGTGACAATAACTAAGGCAAGCAATGCAACAATGTCATAGCGCCAACGTCCGATGATAAATAGGGCGAGGGTTAAGAACAGTGTGCCGAAGATTATCCATTGTTCGAAAGTCAATAAAAAAACTCCTATGGGGTTACAACAATCTGTATAAAAATCAAATCGCCGAAGAAATTTCCAGCAGGGTCAACGGCTTGCCAAGCGGATTCGTATGCTCCAGCAATTGTAGGGGCTATAAAAATAATTCGCAATGTGGCTTGTGTGCCAGCCCGCGCAGGATATAAAGGTTGTTCGGTATTGGCAGACATTGGGTCACCGCCTACCCATTTGAGTTTATAAGTTGAGTCCCAATCACAAGTGCCGTCATTTTTTACGAGCCATTGTTTATCAATTTGTGCGTTTGGTGAAAAAGATGTGCCGTCTTCCACAGTGACATCATCTAAAAATGATAAAACGTTTGTGCAAACAGTTGAAGTGGGTGTGAATGAAATAACTTCTTGCGCTGGCGTTTCAGTTAATGCCAATGTTGTAGGAATCGGTGTTAATGTTGCAAGGGGTTGCGTTGGCGGAATAGATGTTGGCGGACGAAATGGTGTGGGCGCAGGTTGAGATGCACAGCTTGAAGTTAAGAAAATGATGAAGAGCAGAATCAAATATCGGTTAAGGAAGAGGCGGTTTTTTATCATAAAAAAATAGGACACGTTGCCGTGTCCTATTAAGTTTACTATGCTTCTTCTTCGTTACCACCAACGTCGCCGCCACCATCTGCACCATCGCCCATATCAAGCGGCAAAGCAATTTCACCACTCAATGCTTTTTGACGAATGACACCTTCGATTTCATTCATCAAATCGGGGTTGGAACGCAGATAATCTTTTGCATTTTCACGCCCCTGACCCAAACGTAAATCACCGTAAGAGAAAAATGCGCCACGCTTCGTGATGACTTCAAACTTGGTTGCTAAATCGAGAACATCACCACTCTTGGAAATGCCTTCGTTGAACATGATGTCAAACTCAGCAGTGCGGAACGGAGGCGCAACTTTGTTTTTGACAACTTTGACGCGCGTACGATTGCCGATAACTTCTTCACCAACTTTGATAGATTGAATACGACGAACATCGAGGCGAAGTGAGGCATAAAATTTTAATGCCTGACCACCTGTGGTTGTTTCAGGGTTTCCAAACATCACGCCGATTTTTTGGCGAAGTTGATTTGTAAAAATAACTGCGGTTTTGGTTTGACTAATGGCACCGCTTAATTTGCGAAGTGCTTGTGACATTAAACGGGCTTGCACACCCATAGTGGCATCACCCATGTCACCTTCAATTTCGGAACGAGGTACAAGTGCGGCGACGGAGTCAATCACGACAACATCCACTGCACCCGAGCGGACGAGTGTTTCTACGATTTCAAGGGCTTGCTCACCTGTATCAGGTTGAGAGACAAGTAAGTTATCAATATCTACACCTAAGCGCGCGGCATAGACAGGGTCAAGGGCATGTTCCATGTCAATGAATGCGGCGGTGCCGCCCATTTTTTGTGCTTCAGCCACCACATGTTGACATAAAGTTGTTTTACCAGAAGATTCTGGTCCGTAAATTTCGGTGATACGTCCGCGAGGAATACCGCCAACGCCTAAGGCAATATCTAATGAAAGTGAGCCAGTCGGGAAGACTTCTGTGACCATGCCTTGTGCTTTGCCAAGCGGCATGATGGAGCCTTCACCAAAGTTTTTGAGGATGTCGCCAACTGCTTTGTCTAGCATTGCTTGTTTGGCGGAATCCATATTTCGATTATCTACAGGTTGTTCAGCGGATGCACGTTTTCTAGCCATTTTTTATTCTCCATTTTGTAAAAGGTACTTAACCACAAAGGGAATGCAGAAACATAACGGTTAAGCCAAGTTAAGTGATAACGAGAGTATAGCACAGATGTTCTGCCCGTCAAGGGGTCAAGAGGGAAAATAGGTTTCAGAGACTGTTTAAGAACTATTTTTTTACCAGAGATGAACAAAGATAAACAGAGTTTTAAGTACTAATTTTTCAAGGTTTCTCAAAATCTACGTTCATCTCCGTTTATCTCTGGTAAATTTTGAATTATTAAACAGCTTCTCAGGGGTCAGTTTCCAAGTTTCAGGTTAGGGTTGAAGCGTTGGTGTAGCAGGCAAATCTAACGGAAGGAAATCCAATGTTGGCGCGGGCGGGCGCGTTGAATCAAATCCATGTGTGCCTTTGAAGGTAAAGTAACTCACTTGCCCGGGGAAAATCTCTACCCATGTTTGCATACGTTTGTCTTCATACTTGAAAGTCACTTTGTAAATGCCGGCGGGTAAATCGCCTAGCACCATGTTTTCTTGATAATACGGGTCGGGATTAACTGCGCCACCTTTGCCATACGTGCGGACTGTAAACGTGCGTCCACCAGCCTCAGGCGTAACCGTCACTTCCATTTGCTGAAGCAGTTCGCCCTTCGTATTCATGATGCGTCCTGCCAACACGCCCCAACCCTGTGGAGGAGCAATCCACAACTCTGGATTATATGTATAGAAAAATGAATTATTCGGCATCCGCACTTCAAAATGGACATGCGGACCCGTCGTTGCACCTGTTGAACCAACAAAGCCAATAATATCTCCCGTTTCCACATGTTGCCCAACAATTACATTCATCATACTCATGTGTGCATAAATTGTATAAAGTTGTCCGTCGTTATAGCCAAAATCGTGCCGAATCGCAACTGCTAGCCCATACGGGTCACTTTGGTTGCCTGGCGTTTGAGCAAATAAACCCCAATCCGCCCAAACCACTGTGCCAGCACCCGCCGCCATAATTGGCGTGCCTTCGGGTGACGGAATATCCACGCCAGTATGCACTACATTAATCCCAAAAAACACACCACCATAACGATAATCTGCAACGGGCCAGTTGATTTGGTCAGCGGCGATGGGGCGTGTAAAAAAGAAATGGTCATACGGAGCAATCGCCCACGGAACGGGATACAAAGGCGGTCGCCAACTTGATATAGGTTCTGCCCCCGGCGTTGGAAGACTAAATTGAAATGGCTCTGGTGATGGAGAAACCACCGCTTCATTCTGGACTTCGACTTGATTCTGCTCCTCAACTATCACTGGCGTTGGAGTTGATTCAAGTGAAATGGCGTTTGAACAAGCGGAAAGTATAAAGATAAATATCAGTATTAAAAATTTTTTCATTTTATAAATTGCACCCGCACGGACGTAAACATCCGCGCTAGTATTACAAAGCCGACTAAAAGTCGGCTAACCAAGTCCGCTTTAGCGGGCTTCGTATTTATAGCGCGGGGATTTATCCCCGTGCGGGCATATTTCACGGAATCACCGTCGGTGGCGTAGGCGTGGATGAAGGCAAAGGGGTAATCGTCGGCGTAGAGGAAGGTGTGAACGTGATGCGAGGCGTTCTCGTCGGGCGTTTTGTCGGCGTAGAAGTAGGAGTCGGTGTTGGCGTAAGAGTCGGAGCAAAAACTCTAGTTGGTGTGGCTAATGCTTCGGCTGGATATAACTCTTTCATTGCATCATACCAACTTAATCCATTCGTTAAAACAAAAGTTGAAAATCTTGCGCCTTTGTAATACGTTCTCCAATTAGGCAATGACGGCAAACGCTCCCACCCATAAGCAGAGACTAACGATGTAATATCAATCCAATAACCTGCTGGCACGCGAGCATACTCACCACCTTGTTCATAAGTGACAGGGTCTAAATCATATCGTGCATTCAAATTCCACGGCGCATTATGAATTGGTTCACCTAACGAACCATCTTGCACACTGGCACGGATATAAATTCTCCAATAGGTTTGTGCCCCAATATCTTCACGCAATGTCACCATCCAGCCTGCGCTTGCCATCAATGAATTAATTGCAAAGGCTCTGCCTGTATATAACCAATCATCATCAAAGCCTGGTTCAAGTTTTGTTGTCAATGGAACAAAAGCATTTTCTAAACTTGCAAGCGCATCCCAACCTGTTTCGATAATCACTCTTGTTCTTAATGCATTAAACGATTCATCTACCAACTCATGCAATTGCGGATATGGCGCTTGCACATCTTCAATATCCACCACATACCAGCGTTGATTCGGCGCTTCGGGTCCAGGCGTCACAATCGGCGACCATAACGGTTGTGGATTTGTTTGGCTTGCTTGTATAAAAGAATCTGGTAACGGGTCTGGCAATTTTGCTTCTCCCCAAGTTAATCCTCGCACACGCCCGCTTAATGGTAACGATGCTTGTAAAACTTTTCCTTCTAAGTCATACGATGTAATGAAATATTGATTCGGCGCACTGACTACTGCAATCACTTGATTTGCATTTTCATTCCACGTACCAATCATGCCATCACCAATCCATTGTGCGGCACGAGTCGGTTCATTTGCATTCCAAATATATAAGCCGCTGAAACCAACCGTTTGCGAAATTGAGCTCCACAACAATTGCGAGCCATCAAAATTCCAAACAGGATAATTTTCAGAAGCAAATGGCGTGTTGCTTAAATTTTGATAACGCTCATCACCAGCCAAATCCAAATCTGCAAGCCACATATCACTGTCACCACCGCGAGATGAAACGAAAGCAATATGCCGCCCATCCGGCGCCCAGGCTGGGGAGTGGTCAGAAGCGGAATCATACGTTAATTGAATCACTTCTTTTGAATCAACATTCACAACCGCAATTTCCAAATTTTCATTGATGTATGTTTCATACGCAAGGAACAACCCATCGGGTGACCACGACGGCGCAGAATCATATTCATTTGAATTTGTAATTTGAGTCACATTACCCGTTTGCAAATCCATCACATACACATCCCAAAAATTATTTCTATCAGATGCAAACGCAAGTTTGGTTTTATCAGGGCTTAATGCTGGAGCAATATCATTCCACTCGCCTGTTGTGATTCGCGTGAGCGGATAATTTTGCGGATGATAAACAAACAAATGAGCATATCCATTTTCTTCAATAGATAAAAAGACTTTATCGCTTCCATCACTGACAGGGAGGCTGGTTGCTGTTTCTTCGACAGTTATCTCAGCGACAAATTCCGTCGGCGTGACGTTTTGACTCGCTTGGTTGCAAGCCGAAAATATCAGGCTTGTGATTAATAAAAGATATAAAATTTTTATACGCTGGGAGTAAAAAATAAAAGACATAGAATTAATTATTCAGGGAAATTTTCTTTATCAGGTTCAGACGATGGATACACATCGAAAGAAATTGTAAAAGGCTCTGCACTCGGACCATCAAGATAATATAATTTTGCAATCAATGTGTATGGGTTTTGAATCTCACCACGAATGTGCATCGTAAATTCAAGTTTGAACCCCATTGTTTCTAAAATATTCGTAGAGGCAACTTCTTCCCCATTTGCATTTTGCAAATTCACTTGCAGGCTTGGTCTTTTTTGAAACGGCGTAATTTGCATATTCACCAACACCCGCCGACCATCTGAACGAGGTTTGGCTGTGAGATTCGTAATTTTTGTTTCTTCGGGGGTGGCACGTTCAAGCCCATCTTTAGATAAGAAAAAATCCATGTGGGTATTATAACTAGAAAAGAAATAGGAATATGAGATATGAGATTACAGTTTCATTAGGAAGGTATAATGTTTTTTAGAGTTTAATAAACTCTCTTTGTTTTTTCTTAATGGCTTAATAAAAGGAGGTCGTCATGTCTACTCAATTTCCGAACCCAGCCGAAATGTATGAGCAGTTCTATGGTCCAGGAATTTTTCAACCGTTGACAGAGGCGTTTGTCCGATTCGTCTCACCCAAAAAAAGCGAGCGCGTGTTAGATTTGGCTTGCGGCACTGGCTTGGTGGCGCGTCATATCGCTCCATTGATAGGCACAGAAGGGAAAATAACAGCCGTAGATATTAATCCAGTAATGTTGGCGGTTGCTCGTCAACAAACTCCGTCAGCAGGCGCATCCATTGAGTGGCTTGAAGGCGATGCCACTCAACTTGACCTAAAAACTGAATTTGACCTTGTGCTATGCCAGCAAGGCTTACAATTTTTTTCTGATAAGTCTGCCGCATTAAAACAAATGCGAAAGTTACTTGTAAAAGGTGGGAGAATTGGTATAGCCACTTGGCAAGCCATCGAACAGCATAAAGTGTTTGAAGAATTTGCAAAAGTTGAAGTTCGCCATCTTGCGCCGCTTGGTGTAAGTTATGAAGATTTACTCGCGCCATTTTCATTGCATGATGTAAATCAAATCCGCTCGTTTCTTGCAGAGGCAGGGTTTTCCAAAATTGAGATTACGCCACATACAATTCAAACCCGCTTCCCAGACCCAAAAACTTTTGCACGCAAAATGGAAACGGCTTATGGAGCAGTTATCCCTGCTTTTGTGCAAAACCCAGATGCATTCTTGAAATTTCTGGATGCAGTTGAAAATGAAACCCGCGATTTAGTTGCACAATATACACAAGGCGAAATAATGACTTTCCCGATGATTGCAAATTTAACGATTGCGTATGTGGAATAAAACTCAATGACATCATTAAATCAATTGAGCAGGCGTGAAAAAGAAGTGGTTAAACTTTTGCTAGCAGGCAAAAGCAATAAGTTAATCGCTTCGTCTCTTCATATTGCTGAAAGTACTGTTGAATTTCACCTCACAAATATCTATGCTAAGTATCAAGTAGGCTCAAGAACCGAGTTGATTTTAAAACTAGGGGAATCCAGAGTTGCGGGTAATGAAGACCTTGTAGAAAATAGAGACCGACTCAATTCTATTTGGAGAAATTGGGTTACATCTTTTAGAGAAGCCGTCTTTATTATCGGCAAGGAGTTAAACTTAAAAATGAAAAATCCAACACAGCCCAATGCCCAAGGCGAAGCAAATACAATGACATTCTTTGAATCCATTCAAGTATGTTTCACAAAATTTGCAGACTTTTCTGGAAAAGCAACACGCCCTGAGTTTTGGTGGTTTATGTTATTTATCACACTAGTTGCCTCTGCATTGGCTTACTTAAGTGAGCAGTTGGTTAACGTGTTTCTAATTGTCACTTTGTTACCTCTGCTAGCAGTGGGCGCACGCCGACTTCGTGATATTGGCAAAAGCCCTTGGTGGCTATTGTTTCTCTTAGTTCCTGTAGGAGGAATTGTGATACTAGGAATCCTGTGGGCACAACCTCCTGCAAATCTTTTAGCAGACGATGCACCTGCAACGGCGCAATAATGTAAGCTAGGCTTCCGAAGTATTGCAAAATACTTCGGAAGCCTAATGTAATTATGAACAACGCTCAAACTTTCTCACAAAGCGCTGACCAATACGCCAAATCTCGACCGCAATACCCTGATGAATTATTTTTGTATTTAAGCCAAATTTGCAAAGAGCATCATCGTGCATGGGACTGTGCCACAGGCAATGGTCAAGCCGCAGTTTCATTGACCAACTATTTCTCAAGTGTCGAAGCGACAGACATCAGCGCAGAACAAATCAATCATGCTATTCAACATCTAAAAATAAAATATAGTGTTTCGCCTGCTGAGCAAACTTCGTTTGAAAATGAATCGTTTGATTTGGTGACCGTGGCAGTTGCTATTCATTGGTTCGACCAAACAAAATTTTTTCAAGAAGTAAATCGCGTCTTGAAGTCAAATGGAATTTTAGCCATTTGGAGTTACGGGCTTTTTGAAATTGAACCCGAAATTGACAAAATTATTTTTGAAGAACTTCTGCAACCGATTGATAAATTCTGGGCGGAAGGCAATCGCCAAGTGATGAACGGTTATCGTGACATCATTATGCCGTTTGATGAAATTCAAAACACGCCAACATTTGAGATGAAAATTGAATGGCATTTGAATCAATTATTAGATTATTTACGAACTTGGTCAGCAGTGAAAAGATATATTGTTGAAATTAAAAATGACCCGATTGAAACATTGGAATCGAAATTGAAAACAATATGGGGAGAATCAGCAAAAGCCAAAATGGTGAACATGCCGCTGTTTTTTAGAGCAAGCCGAAAGTTAATGTGAAGCGCATCGAATTAAGCAGGGATTCATTCATTTAGCATGTATAATAAAAATCAGAGTTAAATTAAACTCTCTTGCCGATTCTATTTTACTTAATTGAAAGGAGTATTTTCGATGAACCGACAAGATATTCGTTTACTGCAACAAATCAAAGGCTATCCATGTGTCACCATCACGTTGCCCACACATCGCACATCGCCTGAAAATCGCCAAGACCCCATTCGAGTAAAAAATTTAATAGATGAAGCAATCTCGCGTTTATTAAAAGAATTTAGCAAACGTGAAATCACACCGCTGGTTAATCAACTTGAAAAATTAGTTGAGGTCATTGATTATCGTTATATGTTAGATGGCTTGGCTTTGTTCATCAACCGTGATTTTGCGCGGGCAGTTCAATTGCCTTTTACTTTAAGAGAACGCGTAAGCATTGACGAAAATTTTTTAACACGCGACCTTGTGTTTGCGATGAATCGCACGCCGCGTTATTGGGTATTGGCTTTAAGTGAAAAGCCGACTCGTTTGTTTGAAGCCACGCGCGATGATTTGATTGAAATTCAAGAAAATGGTTTCCCAATCAAGCACGAAGGACCTGGTGGCGAACAACCTTTGCCTGGCGGGTTTGGTGTGCAAAAATCTGCTTATCGTGACGAATATCATCGCAAATTTTTTCGCCAAATAGATAACGCCTTGAAACCATTTCTTGCGTCTGACTCATTGCCACTTGCAGTTGTAGGTGTTGACCGTTTTCTTTCGTTCTACAATGAAGTGACCGATTTCAAAAATTCGATTTGGGCGACAGTGCAAGGAAGCCATGATAAAACATCGCCTCACGACTTGGGGAAACTTGTGTGGAGCGCGATGAAAGATTCTTTTGCCAAACAGCGTGAGCAAGTGTTGCTTGATTTAGATAAAGCCGTTGGAGAAAGAAAATTCGCTTCAAGCATTGGCGAAGTGTGGCGACTTGCAAACGAAGGGCGAGGTCAGCTTTTGTTAGTGGAAGAAGATTTTCACTACCCCGCCCGCGTGGATGAAACAGGTACAATCATCACCCCTGCTGATGATACATCCGCACCTGATGTGATAGATGATGCCGTAGATGAAATCATCGAAAGCGTGTTAGATAAGCAAGGACAAGTTGTCTTTGTAGAAAATGGTCAATTAGACAAACATCAACGCATTGCGCTTATTTTGCGTTATTAATTTAAACGTCCCGAAGGTTTTTGTGGTTCAGGTATAAATTTCCACCCAACCCTTCGGGATGGTCTTATTTAATTCGTTGCTTCACAATTGGAGAATCACTTATGAAAAACTCAATTGAAACGATGCTTCGTGAAAAGCGATTTGTAATTGCAATAGAACTTTTGATTGTTATCCTATTTCAAGCTTTGCATGTGCTTCGCATCATTCCTACTGCCGCAATCTTCTTGTTTGCACTTGGTTGGCTCTCGCTACGGCTTCGTAAAATGAACTGGAAACAGGTTGGTTTTACCCGCCCAGAAAATTGGTTGCAAACGATTGGCATTGGCATCCTTGCGGCGATACTCTTTCAAATGGTATCCATTTGGTTAATTGTTCCGTTAATCCAAAACATCACCAATGAAACCCTTGACCTGAGTCAGTTTGAAGGATTGCGTTCAAATTTTTCATATCTCATCATTGCACTTATCGTCTCATGGACGTATGCGGCGTTTATTGAAGAACTCGTATATCGCGGATATTTGCTTAACCGCTTCAAAGACCTGTTTGGAGAAACAAACCTCGGCTGGTTTTTTGCGGTACTTATCAGTTCAATTTTATTTGGATTAGGGCATGTATATCAAGGAACAAGTGGTGTAGTCGAAACATTTTTATCTGCACTACTGATGTCAGGGTTATATTTTGTAGGGAAGCGCAATTTATGGATACCGATTATCGCTCACGGCGTAAAAGATACAATCGGATTCGCGCTAATTTTTCTCGGTCTTTATCCTTAATAAAGCTAGAAGTTTTAAGTAGAAATATATCTAACAAATTTCCAATTGTGTTTGAAAAACTAAACAATAGACCTTAGTTATATAAATATTTTGAATAAAAGAAACAGCACAACCTCAACTTACATTATGCCACGGCGTAACAACAAACTCAATCGCATTGTTTAATTTCAAAATATAAACAGGCTCAGGTTCTACAAATTGCGCCCAAAACGTTCCATCTTTAATCACAACATCTTTGTTGTTGATAAGGCTTTGCTTCGTATCAGCGAGACCCGCATTATAAAATGTGCGATCGCAAACTCCATTCATCCAATAAATATAATCATTAGCAGAAACCCACTCGGCAGATGAATGAACCGATGGTAAATTTTCAGCAAGCGTAATCGTCGAAACAAAAGCATGTTCGCCTTCACCAATTTGCGTATGAATCACATTGCCATCACGTTTATGGATAACCGTTGATGCTTTTGTAATAATATCAACAGGGTCCATAGATGTATTTGAAGACCGAGCATCTACAATCATATAACGTGGCGTGTTGCTTGAATCCTTAATAAAAATAGACCATTCTGCGCGAACACCTTTCACCAAGCCTGATACTCGATAGGCGTTGAGTGCTAAAAAGTAAGATGGCTCATCCGTATTCAAACACTTAATCGGGCTTATCGAAAACTGGGATGAGATACCAAGCTTTTGTAACAATGTGTCAACTTCAGATGATTTGATGCGATACACCCAATAAATAGAAGGCGGGTCTGCTTCCACAGTAAATTGCACAAGCGGCTGGTCTTTTCCAAATGCAATTTTCAAGCCAGAAAAAACTACCATTTGAGAATAAATAAACCTTTTGATGATGCTTCTTCCGAACCTCCCAAGCCTCGAAAGTTGCTTTGTTAACACAGGGTTTTCCATTAATGAACTCCGAAATTAGAATTAGTCTTTATTAAGAATATAGTAAACTTGTAGGTATTATTACACAATAATTTGGGATTAGATACGCTTCTTTATTGACCTGAAATTGATGTTATCTAAAATAGCCATCTTTTAACTAATAGTTTGTTATTAAAAACCGATATATCTTCAAAAGGAATATATGAGCATAGAACCATTAAACACAAGTGATATTCTGAGACTTTGGTCTAAAACCTATAACCGCGAAGGCAAACCTGATTGGTCACATATTTTCCCTTATTATCATGATGATATTATTTTTCAAGATAGCATTCAAAGAGTAGAAGGAAAAGATAATTTCATCGCATTATGTCAGCGATTAACAGATAGATGCGAACAACTACAAATGGATATTACATCCATTGCACAAAATGAAAAAGAGATTTTCATGGAATGGAAAATGACCATGATTTTCAAAAAATTTCCCAGCACACCCATGTTTGGATGCACCAAACTCACCTTTGGCGAAGATAATCGTATCATCAAACAACGAGACTATTATGATTTATGGGGTGATATTTTCAATAATATCCCTTGGTTTCATCGCCCATACAGAAGATTCATGCACAAATATTTTGGATAGGCAGACACCACATTGAAACTCCCTGAAGAACTTCAATTTATTGAAAACGCCAGAAAACCTCAAAAAACTACCACCGCCAGATTAGATGATCAAGTTTGTATTATCACTGGCGCAACTTCAGGCGTGGGCTATGAAGCCGCGAAGCGAATTGCACAAGCGGGAGCGCATTTAGTTTTGGTATGCCGAAATATTGAAAAAGCAAATAGTGTTAAAACTGAAATTACAAATTTTTTCAACACCAAAGTTGATATTATCCAAGCAGATTTTTCAAATCTAAATGATGTTCGAAATGCCGCAAATCAAATTCTTAATCAATACCCTGTTATCAAAATCTTAATCAACAATGCAGGTTTACATTTAACCACACGTAAATTAACAGCAGATGGATTTGAAATTGTATTTTGCGTTAATCATCTGGCATCATTTTTATTCACACGTTTACTGCTTGACCGAATGATTAACTCTGCACCTGCTCGTATTATCCAAGTAAATTCTGAAGGACATCGTTTTGGCGGATTAAGATTAGATGACCTTGATTGGAAAAAACGTAGATACCGAGGTTTACAAGGTTATGGTGCGGCAAAAACTGCTCAATTGCTTACCGTTTGGGAATTAGCCGATAAGTTAAAGGGAAGCAATGTCACAATCAATGCTGTACACCCGGGTGAAGTTGCTACAAACATTGGCATGAACAATGGATTTTTATATCGCTTCTATCAAAAATATTTATTGTTTCCGTTATTAAGAGACCCTAAAATATCTGGCGAAGCACTTTATTATTTTTCCGCGGCTCCAGAATTAAGCAATATAAGCGGAAAATTTTTTAACATGACCCATGAAGAAAAACCAGCCCCTCATGCACTCGATAGAGAACTAGGAAAAAAAGTTTGCGCTATCAGTGAGAAATTAACAGGATTAACATCCTAAAATAAAACAATGCGTAAACAACAAACTCCCCCGTTTGTTTTCAAAAATATTTATCCAAGATTTCGATACATATTAGGGTTGGCTCGTAAACTTCATCAATTTATTACAACCTTGTTGACTTCTTTGAGTCAGAGACCAACTTCTTCGCCTGTTATCCCAGATAACTATACGGTTCATAACACATCAACATTTGATTCAGAAATAACGCTTCATTGCCTGACTGGGGAACTGCCAGCTGACCTTGAAGGTTCGTTATTTATCTGTCAGTGTTTGGGTTCGCCAGAAGCATTTATGGTTGGTGATACGAATCTCATCCGCATAGATTTTGATGGAAACAATGCTCAACTTACAAATCGCTTTTTATGGACACCAGTTTCAATAGCACATCAAAAACTTAAGCATACTCGTCACCGCTTTGACTTTTTTGGATTCATGTATCTTTCCCCCGGCTTAGGGATGTTCGCTTATACAGAAGGTTTGTATCTCTTGCCCGATGGGCGACTTGCCGTAACCAGTGACATTGACCGCCCATGGATAATTGATAGAAAAAGTTTACAAGCGATAACACCTGTTGGGCGAAGAGATGAATGGCTTCCTATGCTTTCTGCAAATGCGGGTGAAGTGATGGGGAGTCTTTTTGCTGGGTATAACAATTCGCATGTCTTATACACCGACCATCAGACAAATGAAGTTTTCATGGTCAATTACCAATTGGCGGAGGGGAATGGAAGCGAGCATCCTGTCAGGTTAATGCGCTGGGATGGATATCATGATTTTGAAAAATGGATTGTTATAGATGAAGATGGTCAAGAAATTGAAATCAAACAAAGTGTTCACGAATTAATTTTTACGCGTGATTATATTTTGCTAGCAGATACTGCATTTGTAGCAGGGACAGAAATGTTTACGCCGTGGAAAAATGCAAAACTGCCTTATGAAAAAACAGTTATACATATTATTGACCGCCGAGATTTAACATCGGATAAGAAAACTGTACCTTCAAAAAAAATAATTGTGGATAAACCTTGTATTCACTTAATTGCAGAATATGAAAACCCCGATGACAAAATCACAGCGTACATGCTTCATACACCTGCTACAAATACTGCTGAAACAATCCGCAGTTATGACCGTGATTTGAATGGAAATCTTTTCCCAAAACATTTGATTGGATACGGCACATTGCCAGTATTAGATTTGAGTAGCATTGGCAAGCATGTGATTGATATTTCTCAATCTGAAGTTCAATCAAAATATATTTCCGAAATGCCTTACTGTTGGGGACCGTATGTTTATACTTTTATGAATCGGCAAATGGAAGCGTATAAGGGGCAAGATTTGTTTATTATGTTCAAAGGTTTTTCGCGCGCGTTGTTGCCACAACGCATCTTCAATGCTTATAAGAATATAAATGCGCGACAGATTCCAATTGAAGAAATGGTAGCAGGTGAGGGGATTCAGCATAATAATTCGATATGCCGAATTAGCACAAAAAAATTTGAAAATGCAGATGCGTATATTTTCCCTGATAAAGTTTTGCTTTATACCATCGCAACACTTGACTCGAAAAATGAAAACGCTTCAGGCTACCTCGTTGCTGGCGTTGTGACTGATGATATCTCTGGTGAAAAATCCTCTGGGCATGAGTATTGGATATTTCACGCAGATGACTTGGCAAAAGGACCAATTTGTAAATTAGGACACGAGACATTAAATAATTCAACGCTTTTTCATGCCATTTATATTTCGAAACATGTTGAAGAAAAATTAAATCAAAAAGAAGTTTCGTATCATATTCCCATTCGAGAAGATTATCCAAAAGAAGAACTTGAAAAATGGGATAAGAGTATTTTGGAATGTTTTGAAGAGGTGATATACCCGCTGTTTGATGATTCGGATTCGGTTGCTACGCAAAAAGCAAATAATGTAGCCAGTCAATTAGCAGGGCAACGGTTTTGATTGTAGGTGCAACCTGCGAGTCGCCCCACAAAAATTATTCATACACCAAAGCATCACGAATGGTTAACTTCGCTGCACTTTGAGCAGGCAAGATGCTGGCAATAATTGAAATAATCACAGTTAATCCAAGCCAAGTTAATAATGCGGGGATTGAAAAAATATAATCCAATGGTCGGGCGAGTAGGGAATTGCCTAATGAATTTCCAAGCCAAATAGCAAGTGGAATAGAACATGGAATTGAAATCGCCCAACTGATTAATCCAATTACCAAGCCTTCAATTATTACAACTCGTCTCACGACTCCATTTTGTGCACCTAGTGAGCGAAGGATTCCAATTTCACGAGTTCTTTCAATCACATTCAAACTCATGGTGATTGCTAAGCCCAATCCGCCAACCACTGAAATCAAAATCACCATAGCCAGTAATAAGATAATCAAAATATCCATTTGAGCGGCGGTAGTTTCTTTGAGTTGCGTTGTAGTTTGTGAGTTGACTACATCATAGCCTGAGTCTGCAAGGCGGGATAAAACGTCAGATTGAATTAAGGATTGGGAAACAGAATCAGATTTCCCTGTCTGGATAACGAGGCGGTTAATGAATCCATCAAAACCAGTTTGCTCGGTTAAATCATCATAAAAAACATAAGCAGTGGGAATAAATCCACGCCCACCTGAACCGATTATGGTCCACTCTTCTTCTTTGCCAGTGATGTTTAATTTGATAACCGAACCAACTTTCAAATTGGGTGAAAGATCAAGAAAATCAGCATTGACATAAATTCCGTGTTTGATATTTTTATCAAGCCATGTGCCATGAATCACACCAGGCTGAGCCATGTTTGTGTTTTCTGGCACACCATAAATGATGATGCTTCCAGTTTGATGTTCGTCATTGATAACAAGTCGTGCATCATTGACTGCCCAAGTTTCTATTGCAGTAATTTCAGAAATTTGATTTGCTCCATCTTCAATTTCATCTTGTGAATACGGTTGGGCAAAATCAAAACTGATGTCGTAATTCAAATCACCTTGCAGTTCGGCAACAGCATTGCGCATGGATTGACGAATGCCGATGATGGCGATAAACATTGCGCCTGCAAGTAACAATGCAAAAAAAGTTAACAGCAAACGACCCTTGCGACGAAATGTATTGCGAATGGATAAATTAACAAGTTGTGGCAAATCACCAAAACGCCCAGCATTTTTTGTGTTTTCAGGTTTGTAATTGCTAATGGCTTCACGAATCGTGATACGCGAACCAGAGATAATCGGAAATAACGAAGCCAACAACGGCGCAAGCAAAGCACTGACTGCTTGCAAAATTAAAGTTTGCTTGGGCAAATGAAATGTGGTCACTTTGAAATTCATGCCTGATGCAACACCATCTGCTAAAAAGTACGCGCCGATTAATCCCATTGGAATGGCAAGAACGAGTGCGATGATTCCAAATAACAACACTTCTTGAAAATATAAAGACATTGTTTGAGAAATTCGTGCACCTAATGATTTTAAAATCCCAATTTGTGGAATTTGTTGCGACATCACAGCAGACATTACACTGGTTACTAAAAATGCACTCAAAATTAAAGTTAATATGCCGAGTGAATTTAAGATGAACAATACAGAAGACATATTATCGCCAAGCACATATTTATTGGGTTGAGGGATAAAGGCACTCAAAACAAAGTAGCCTTCCTCTTCAAGATAATTCGTTAACTTTGTAGTTTCTTTTTCAATTTCTGCTCTGGTAGTTGCGTTTTTGAAAATTATGGTGAGTTGGTTGTAGTGATGATCAATACCAAGTTCTTCGGCAGTTTCAAGTGAAATATAACCAATGCCCGTCAAACTAATTTCAGAGGGCAAACTCGAAAGGTCATTGACGAAGCCAGCGACTTTTAATGTATGCAAATCGCCACTTAATAATTCAATAGTGACTTCATCGTCAACTTCAATTACATTTTGTAGAGATTGTTCTAAATAAATTGAATTAGTGTTTGGTGTTGTGATTTCATTTTCACTGGTTAACTTATTAACTGAAATAGAATCAAAATCAGATATTGTACGAATCTCAAAACTGAGCCAACTATCAGGTGAGGATTGGATGCGAGCTGCATCAACGCGTTGAGGTTGAAGCAAATCAATTGAATCTATTTCAGCAAGCGAATTTAATAATTTATCATCAAAAGGGGATAGGTTTAATGTAACGTGTGCAGGATTTGTGGCGGCATACACATCTCGCAAATTTTCTTCCAATACAATGCGACCTGTTAACATCAATCCAAATGCGGCAACGCCAACTGCAACTGCCAAAATAATTAACAAACTACGTGATTTGTTGAGCCATACATCACGAAATATTTTTTTTGCACGAACGCTCATTTTCGCACCTTACGTTTACTTGTGCCTTCAAGTTGTTTCTTTCTGACACTCGATAAATCTTTTACATGTTCTTTGAAATGGTCAGATGAACTTGTCAGGTCTTCAAATTCTTGAGCCGTTAATTCAATAACTTTCGCAAAAGAATTTTTACTCACACGCACACTGGCTTGGCGGCGTTTGCTTCCCATCACTGCCATTTCACCAAAGTAAGCACCTTTGCTTAATTGATTTACCAAAATTTCTTCACCATGTTCGTCTTTGAGCAGAATATCAACTTTGCCATCCAGCAATAAATAAAATGTATTGCCCACATCACCTTGTTTAATAATTTCATGCCCTCCTTCAAATTCAATTGGTTTCATTTCTTTCAGAATTGCGCTTAATGTTTTTTGATCAAAAGATGAAATCGCTTGCAGTTGATTAAAGATATTTCGCTTTTCGATGATGCCTGTTAACTCATCTCTTAATTTATTTGAATCAGCAATCAGACGATTAAACGCTTCATTATCTAAGGCGACGGCTGTTACTGGTTCTTCAGCAGATGATTTAACTGTGGCGGTGCGGATGCCATTCCCAAGTAACGCCATTTCACCAAAATATTGACCACGTTTGAGCTGGTTGACCAAAACTTGACTTCCACCTGATTCTGTTAAATAAACATTAGCTTTACCATCCAGCAAAATATAAAACTTATCTCCAATTTCCCCTTCACGAATGATGTTTGTATCTGGTGCAAAGACTTGTGGTTTGACTCGTCTTGCCACTTCAACCAATTGGTCTTGGGTCAATTGTGAAAGTGCACGCACGAGATATTCATTGACGATTTCACCATCTGAAATCAAAATGGTGCGATTCACTCGGCGAGCAAGGTCGCTATCATGTGTAACCATCAAAATGGTTTTGCCAGAAGCGACTAAATCTTCAAACAATGCAAATATTTTCGCAGCAGTTTTTGAGTCTAAGTTGCCTGTGGGTTCATCTGCCACAATCAAGGGCGGGTCATTGGCTAAAGCGCGTGCAATTGCTACTCTTTGTTGTTGACCACCCGAAACAGCAGAAGGAAGTTTATGTGCTTGCTGAGTCATCTCTACTTTTTCAAGCAAACTCATAGCACGTTCTTTGCGTTCACTTTTTGTGTAGAGATTGTTTAACTCCATGGGGAGAATTACATTTTCTAAAAGTGTAAGTGTTGGAAATAATTGAAAGAATTGAAATACAATACCTAAGTTTTTTCCACGCCATGCCGCCATTTGAGATTCGTTGAATGAATGTACTGGCGCGCCATCAATAACAATTTCGCCAGAAGATGGACGATCTATGCCTGTAATCATATTGATGAAAGTGGATTTTCCACTTCCAGATTTACCAATGATGGCAACAAATTCCCCGCGTTGGACTTCGACATCAATGTTGTTGACGGCTGTAAAGTCACCTGCGGGGGTTTTATAGGTTTTGATTAAGTTTTTAATTTCAATGAGTGGGGAAGTTGAAATATTGGAGGGCATAGTCACAAGTTTACTCGAAGAGATAAAAGTTGGCGTAAGAATGAGGCGCGAGAATTTCATCAAAAACATTGGCTGTTTGATTGAAAACTCCTTGTAAGGTGCAAATTTTATAAATTGTGCTATAGTATTGTCAGACATCCGATAAAGGCAAACCCGGCGAAAGCCGGAGACGCAAAGCTATGGGTCTAAAGTTGTGAAACAACCATGACCGCCAAGCCGCCGAAGACCACAACACTATGAATTGTGCTTGGCTTGGCTTTAATATAAGCCAAGCTTTTTTTATTCGGATGGCATACAACCTTCATTAAAACCAAATTTTAAGGAGAAATGCCATGTTAAAAAATATGAAAGTTTTGTTTGTCGTTTTTGTCATCGTTGCCATCTCTGCCGCCGCTTATGCATTTGCCGCCGCCAACACCGTGCCTGACACTCGTGCAGGTGATGGTACTGGTACAGTCAGTGGTTACACTGTAACCAGCGTTCAATATACTTTGAACGGCACTAACCCATCTACATTGGACAGTGTCTCATTTGACTTAGGTGCCGCTGCGGTTCAAGTTGAAGTTCAATTGGTCGCTTCTGGTTCTTGGTATTCTTGCACATTAGATACCGGCACTGTTTGGGAATGCGATACTACGGGTTTAACCGTTTCATCAATTGACCAATTGCGTGTTGTTGCTACCAGCAACTAATCTGACGCTTGTGTAACTGACTGGGTCTGCTCTATGCTCCCTGAGTTTGAAGGTTGGCAGGCAGAGCAAAAGGCAGACCCAGCCTTTAATATCCCACTCTTTTAAATAAAAATGATAAAGCCTAGCAAGAATCAATCGCTCCTTTTTTATGCGTTGTCTTCTTTGTTGCTTAGTATCCTTTTTTGGATGACGCTTGCCCCAGCCCAACTCGGTGGTTGGGTGACGTATGTTATTGTAAATGGTAACAGTATGGAACCGGGCTTTTATCGTGGTGATTTGGTACTTGTACGGTCTCAACCAAAATATGATTTGGGAGATGCCGTTGTGTACTTTGACCCAAATTTAGGGAGTTATGTATTTCATCGTATTGTTCAAACTGAGTTAGACCGCTTCATTCTCCAAGGCGACAATAACGCATGGCTGGACTCGTACCAGCCGATACAAAAAGAAGTTATTGGAAAATTGTGGATACATATTCCTAAACTTGGCAAAGCGATTGAATGGATGCGCGTACCGATGAATATGTCTTTGACAGTTGGTTTGATGGGAGTTGTTCTTATGTTAGATTTATTCAAAACTCCATTGCCGCACAAAAGAGAAAAGACAGTACCTGCATTTGGTTTGTTTGATGCGTCGCAGGTCACTTTACTCCTTTCTATCTTTTTTACATTATTGTTCCTGATATCAGGAATTTACTCATTTACTCGCCCGCTAAACCGCCCAGCGGAAAATATTTCTTATCAGCAAGAAGGGAATTTCTACTACTCAGCCACAGGCACGCCGGGCGTTTATGATACTGATGTTGTCCGTTCTGGGGAACCAGTTTTTCCAAAACTTACCTGCTACTTGAATATTGGATTTACCTACAATATACTTGGTGACCGCTTTCAAGAAATTAACGGCAAACAAACAATGTATGCTCGTATTTTGGATGAACAAAGTGGCTGGCAACGTACCATTCCCTTAAATACTGAAAATTCATTCAGTGGTAACTCTTATTTTTCAACCGCAACATTAGACCTATGCCAAGTAGAGTCTATCGTGAACTTAGTAGAGCAAGAAGCGGGGTTAAAACAAATTGCTTACACCTTAGAAATCATATCCGATGCTTCTTTTACTGCAAATGCGGCTGGCATTCTCATTAACGATTCTTTTTCGCCGAAACTTGTTTTCAAATATGACAAAATCCATTTTTATCTTGCTGATGATGGTAAAAAAGCAAACCCGTTATATTCAACTATGTCTGGCATGGCGGGCTCTTCTGGCTCGGAGAGAAACACACTTTCATTGCTAGGAATGCAAATTCCTGTCTGGCTGATTCGGTTTCTGTCTCTTCTTGGCTTCGGTATGTCAACTATCACTTTAACTTCCGCCGCGTTGAGGCTTTATCGTACAACTAGCCAAAATCAACAAGCCCTAATCCGATTGAAATATGGCGGAATGCTTGTTGATGTTTATGAACAAGACCTCGCGACTACCTTTTCTACCATTGATGTTCGCTCAATAGATGACCTTGCTCGTCTGGCTGAACGACACGGAACGATGATTTTGCACATGGCACGTAATTCAATAGATTATTATTTTGTGCAAAGCAATAATACAACATATCGTTACATCATCAATGCAGATAAGCAGGAGATACAACAAACAAAATTTACACCCGAACTTACAAAACCGCTTGTGCCTGTACAGACCGAACCAATACCGTTGCCTGAACCTTTACAGTCAAAACCTTTAGAGACTCCTCCTCAGCCCAAGCCGCGTATTATTTATACTTATGCGCCTCCACCTGAAATGCGACAGCCTATTAGGCAAACGGCGGAGAGAAAAGTTGCTAGCCCAAAGCCAGAACCACAAGCGACTCCTGAATATGTTATTCAATCCGGTAGCATTGAATTTGACCTCAATCAGGAAACCGTACTACCGAGGATAAGAATTTAATCATGCGTTTCTCGCTTCGCTTCTTGACCTTTGGCTTGCTCTCACTACTTCTTCTCACCACACTAACAGCGATTGCCGCTACAAATACCATCCCGCCAACGCGGATTGATAGTCAAGTGATTTCATATCAAATCAATCATCTCAAACCTTCTGCTTGTGCAGGATTAAATTTAAGCACAATGGTCACAGGGGCTGGCGTTATCACAGGCACAGCCGGCAACGACCTCATTCTAGGCAGTTCTGGCGCGGATGTGATTGATGGTTTGGGTGGTAATGACTGCATCCTTGCTGGCGGTGGGGATGACACGATTACAGGGGGAGAGGGGAATGACGTTTGCATTGGCGGACCAGGTGACGACGTGTTTGAAACCTGCGAAGGCGAAGTTCAATAAGATTGATTTCAAAAAACTCACTAAACAAGTGAGTTTTTTATTTAATGACCAAACAATAAAAAAAGCTGAGGTTCAATCCGCAAGCCGAAACAAGTCTAGAAGCGGTTTATATCGTGTAGCCAAATTATGGGAGTAGAAATAGCCAAAAAGCATATAAAGTATAAAAAAAGACATGTCTCTTAGGAGACATGTCTTTTTTAGTTTAACTATTTTGCATAAGCATCTAAGAACTCGTCCCAGATTGTGGTGAGGGCAAAATTTAGGGTGGAGCGATAGTAGGTGTAATTTGAATCTTTTTGGCTGGCTTTGGAGATATGATAAATGGAGATACCACGCACCTCCGAATATGCGTTGACGTGGCGTTCATGTAGTACAACGGCAGTGATGGCATCCATGACAGCTTGGCTGGTATTTTTTATTGTTGTATCTGCTACCAAGCGTTTCATTTCGTATGCCATATCATACAGGTCTTTATCCATAGGCGCTTGCCACATGGAGCGTGTGGCGTTGAAGGCACTGTCGTATTTTTTGCGATTCGCAGATAAGCCATTGTTGAGGGCGGTGAACCAATTATCAAGCGCGGTTTGAAGCGCGTCGTAGCGAGAATCAACTGCAACAGCAGACCATGTCTTATCTTTGCTGGCACTTTGGCTTGTCGCAATTGCAACTTGGTCGGCGGTCATATTTGGGTTTGCGGCGAGTTGGGCGAGGACGAGGTCATATTCAATGCCATCCCAGCCGACATATTCTTGCGAACTGCTAACGGCTGTGGCGTTGCCATGCCATAAATCGAAAATTTCAATAGATGCCATGTTACAGCCATCATAGCCAACGACATCAATAAAACCGAGTGAGGGAATGGCGGCTTGCATTTCTTGATAGTCGAGTGTATCGGCGTTGGTATCGTCAGACATGACGTAGCCCGGATGCCAATTCCAGCCGTGACCCCAAAAATATAATGCGTAGCGGTCGGCGGGGTGATTGGTTTTTGCCCAAGTGACGAAATCAATTAACGTTTGCGGGTCGCCTGTGTTTCTTTCGCCCCAGTCGGCAACGGCACTTGCGGAATCAGCCAACATGCCTTGTGTGACGTAATAAATTTTTGTGGTTTGCCAATCGCCGCGAGAGGTGTCGTAGCCGGGTGTACGGTCTGCGAGGGCAACGACTTTCACATCAGCAGTTGAACCTACGGCGGCGAGTTCAAGTTCGATATCTTTGACGACGTAGTCTTCGAGGTTGTTATCTCCTGCGATGTACACCATCACAGTCCATTTGGCGCTTGGCGCGGGCGGTGCGGCTGAGACGATACTGCTGAAGGTGCTGAGTAAAACCATTAAAAGCACGAACGAAACCATCGAACGAGTTGACTTGCGCATGATGCCTCCAAAATGTTAGGATGAACTTACTCAGATTAGCATAGCATTTTAGGAATGGGATTTCAAGTAGCAGTTAAAACCCTTCCGCCACATACTCACCCCAAACACCTCTTAAGGTATTACAAATCTCGCCAAGAGTAATATCATTTTCCACACATTCAATAAAAAGCGGTAACAAGTTCTGAGTTCCGAGTGCCGCAGTTTTTAATTGAACCAACAACTCATTCACTCGTTCCTTATTTCTCGTTTCTCGTAACTTCTGTAATCGCTCTCTGGCTTGCACTTCAATGGCTGGGTCAACTTTGAGACGTTCGAGAGTCATATCTTCTGCTACAGTAAATTGATTCACTCCCACCACAATTTCTTCTTTTCGTTCAATGGCTTTTTGGGCTGTGAAAGCCGCATTTTGAATTTCGTTTTGCATAAAGCCTTTTTCGATGGCTTGCATCGCACCACCCATGTCATCAACTTTAGAAATATATTCTTCCGCGCCTTTTTCAATTTCATCGGTCAAATACTCAATTAAGTATGAACCTGCTAACGGGTCAACTGAATCTGCTACGCCTGATTCGTAAGCAATGATTTGTTGAGTCCGCAAGGCAACACGGACTGCTTTTTCAGTGGGGAGCCACAAGGCTTCATCCATACTATTTGTATGAAGTGATTGCGTTCCGCCTAATACTGCGGATAATGCTTGAATAGTCACACGCACAACATTATTTTCAGGTTGTTGTGCAGTTAATGTCGAGCCTGCGGTTTGCGTGTGAAATCTCAATTGCCATGAAGATGGTTTGCTTGCTTTGAATCGCTCACGCATAATCTTTGCCCATAGTCTACGTGCCGCACGGAATTTTGCAACTTCTTCCAAAAAGTTATTGTGTGCATTGAAGAAGAATGAAAGTTGTGGCGCAAAATCATCTACCGATAAGCCTGCTTTCAACGCGGCTTCGATGTATGCAATTCCATTTGATAATGTAAACGCCACTTCTTGCACAGATGTAGAACCCGCTTCACGGATGTGATAGCCTGAAATTGAAATCGTGTTCCAACTCGGCACATGCTCTGCACAAAAAGAAAATATGTCTGTGATTAATCGCATCGAAGGCGCAGGCGGAAAAATATACGTCCCACGCGCAATATATTCTTTGAGAATATCATTTTGAATCGTGCCGCGCAGTTGCTTCATGTCCACGCCTTGTTTTTTGGCAACGGCAATATACATGGCAAGCAAAACGCCAGCGGGTGCGTTAATCGTCATGGATGTAGAAACTTTGTCCAATGGAATTTCTTTGAATAAGGTTTCCATATCATGGATGGACGAAATGGAGACTCCTACTTTACCGACTTCTCCGTGCGCGATTGGGTCATCCGCGTCATACCCGATTTGAGTTGGTAAATCAAACGCAACACTTAGCCCCGTTTGACCTTGTTCTAGTAAATAACGATATCTTTTATTTGAATCTTCGGCTGTTGAAAAACCTGCATACTGGCGCATCGTCCAAAACCGTGAGCGATACATGGTAGGTTGCACTCCGCGTGTGAAAGGATATTCTCCGGGGAAGCCTAAGTTATCTGGAACAGAATCAAGTTGAGGCGGGAGAGCGAGGCGTGGAATTTCTATCCCAGCAGTGGTTTCAAATCTTTCTTTTCGTTCTTTAGATTTATCTAAAGATTTTTTGAGTGTTGTTTCTTTCCAGCGTTTGTATTGTTCATTGAGATTCATTTTTTCACCTGATGTCGTTGCGAGGAGCGTTCTTGTTCTTTGCGGCGAAGCAATCTCCAACTTAATTATAAGATTGCTTTGCAACAAACGCTCGCAATGACATAGTATAGTACACTTATGATATGGAAATTTGTTATTTAATTGCTTTTCCTGATTCGGGTGAAGGGAAAACACCGCCGCCTGAGCAATTTAAAGTTTTGAAAGATGCACCATACTTTCAACCGATAGATATTGATTTACTTAGCCTCGGTGAAGAGACGATTGTAATTGAAGGCTATGCCGTTGCTGTGCGGCGTGAGCGATATGATGGTGTGGTGCAAATGATTGAATGCCGTTTTGATTTAGCGAATCCATTTGCGCCAACGGTTTTGCAATTGCGTACAAAAATTCAAGCGGCATTGCAAAGTAGATATATTCCTGAATCCATTCGCCTAAGTGGGTTGTTTGAAGATTACACTGTTTTGTTGGTACAAAAAGCAAAACCCACGCCAGAAAAATGGATTGAAAAAAACGACGCATCACTTGCTAAGTTTATTCGCTCGCAAAAAGAAAAATTGGATGCCGCTGAAATTGGAGAAATTTTGGTTTCGCGCACGCAATATTCTGCTGTAGATATGACCATTGTAGATTGGGAAGGCGCGGTGATTATTGCTCCGAATGCAGATTATGCCTCTGATATTGCTTTGTTGAAAATTGGAAATTATCAATTATTGCGTTATCGCATGTTAGATGAATCTATTGAAAACATGCTCGATAAAATTAATGAAGTTTTTTTTAAGGGTAAAAGTCGTTTTCACCCTACTAGTGATGTGGTTCGTCAATTAGCCGAACATAAACTCGAAGTGATGATTGACTTTGAACGTGCCGAACAAAATTTATTATTAATTGGTGATTGGTATTCAGCAAAATTATATGAAGCCATTCAAAGTGAATTGTATTTGAAAGATTGGAAAGATAATTTACGCAGTAAGATGGAAAATTTAGAAAGTATTGTTGGAACGATTCGAGATAATTTTTCATTTTCACTCGAACGCTTTTGGGGGCGTTTTGAAATGGCAATCTACATGATTATGTTGTTTGGATATTTATATCTTTTCTTTGCTGATATGGGCTGGATAGGTCCATAATGAAGGAGACAGTATGTCATCACCTATGAAAGCGTTTCTCTTATTGGCACTTCTTGCTTTGGTTGCTTTTGGAACATATCAAGTTGGGAAATCCATGCGTGCTTCTTTAGAAAACAAATCAACGGTCAATGCTTGTCCAGTGGTGATGGAAAACATCATCGCCAGTTCAAAAGGCAATGTGTATGAAATGGGGGATGAAGAAGATGAAGAATATGATGAGCCTGAAACCTATTATTTGGTGGCATTTTTAATTAATCAGGATGAGATTGCGGAGCCTACATTTGATGATTCCATTCCAATGTCGGTGCGTGATGAGCAAATGAAATTTTCTTTGCAAAAAGAAGCATGGGATATTTTTGTCACATTGATTCCACTCGCAGACCGTTGGATGATTGCAGAATATAAAACGTTTACAGATGGCGAATCAAATACATTGGCGGCTGTTGACCAAACGCCAGATGATTTGACTCAATGGACTGTTGAAGTAGATGTTGCTGACTTGAACGATAAATATTCACTTATCTTTACGCTTGTTCACGAGTATGCACATTTATTAACCTTGAACGATTCGCAAGCCAGTGTAGATGAAGAAATTTATAATGACCCAACCAACCTTAACCTACAACTAGAAAAAGCCGCCGCTTGCAAAAATTATTTTACTGGCGCGGGATGTAGTTACCCTGATTCGTACGTCAATGCTTTTTATAATAATTTTTGGGCTGATATAAATGATGAATGGCAAGCGATTGATAGGCTTCAATATAATGAAGATGGCACTGCATCTGCTGATGACCTTACGCCGTATTACAACGCGCTGTTCAATTTTTATCTCACACATCAAGACCAATTTGTAGATGATTACGCGACCACACATCTCGCTGAAGATATTGCCGAATCCTTTACTTATTTTGTTTTTAGTCCTAAACCTGCTGGTAATTCAATCATAGACCAAAAGATTTTATTTTTTTATGATTACCCTGAACTGGTTGAATTACGAGAATATATATTAAGTGGAACTTGCTCATTGTTCCCATAAAATTTATGTGAATTGTTACTGCTATTTTGTTGATTTGAAATTATTTGATTTTGTGTCTTAATAGAGATAAAATATAAAATAAAAACGATTTTGGGAGGTAGTAATGAAATTCAAGAGTTTTTGCTTAATATTAAAGAAAATAATTGTTTTATTGATATTAAGTTCTGTAATTGCTTGTGGTGGATATGGTGGGATTGCAGTTGATGCAGGGCCTCTTTCTGTAACAGTTAGTGTAAATGGTAGGGGAGAAATTGAAGTAGACTCTAATGTCGCAATTCCATTGGTGGGAAATGATTATTTAGGAGTTAGTTTGATTGCTGGATATAGTTTTGTTCTTAATGAGGCACAGAACTCTAATTATAAGTTATATATTGTTTGGCAAGAGGCGGATGAAGATGTTCGGGTACATGAATATGATGTTAAACAAAAATTTGAAGTCAAATTTTCAGATAAACAAATAGTTAAGAAAATTGAAGGTACAGGCAATGGGAGCTTCGTTGTTTTAGTTGAAGTAAGTGCAACGAGTGCAAAAGTAAACCCTGCACAAAAGCCAACAAATACTCCAGATAGTTCTTGTGAAAGCGCAACAGTTTCTAAGATTGTTTTGAATAAAAAAGCTTACGTCTGTACTAAAAAGGATAGGTTAATAATTCGAGAAGTTCCTGGTGGCTCTGAAGTTCTAAGATTGTATCCTAATGAAATTGTATATATACTTGATGGACCAAGATGTTATGATTTTTCAACATGGTGGAAAATTGAGATACCCTCTAGGACAAAAGCTACTGTGGGGCAAACTGATTACGATGATTATTTTTATACTGATAGAAAAATCACTGGGTGGGCGAGAGAAGGAGGAGATTACCTTGACCCTTATTATTTGTGTCAATAACAGGTTTACAATAGTGTAAATTTACTATGATTGTATTGTTTTATTCTATAAAACCTTTGAGGATTATTTTGTGTATAAAATTAAAAACCTTATTTTCATTTCGTTTACTATGGTTCTTTCACTTGCCTGCGTCACCCTGCTTGGTGGAGAACCCCCAATTGAAGAACAACCGCTTATGCCTCCAACACCAGTGCATGTATATCCACTTGAACCAGCATCTTGCCCGCTCATTACCAATCAAATTGTAGAAGCCAATGCTCCGAGTTCTGATAGCACCGAAGATGATTCAGGCTATGACGAAGAAGTAAGTGACGAAGGCATTTATCTTGTCACTTACCTGATTGATAATGAAACTTTAACCGAACCTTATTATTATGAAGACATTTCATCTGATTTACAAGACGAGCAAGATAATTTTGAAGCCCATCAAGAAATATGGAATTATTTTGTTGCTTTAATCCCATATGAATATCGCGAGCATCTGACTGAATTTTCCATTTTTACCGATGGAGAAAGCAATACCCTCGCCGCCGTTGCTCAAACCTATAACGACCCTGAATTATGGGGCTTAGAAGTAGATATTGCCGATACCAGCGACTATTATTATTTAAGTTTTACGTTGGTACATGAATTTGGTCATTTGCTCACACTGGGACCTGAGCAAGTGCCTCCCAGCCTTGCCATCTTCAACAGCCCTGATGATAACGAAATATATTTGGAAGAACTTTCGGCTTGTTCCACCTACTTCCCTGGCGAAGGTTGCTCAAATCGAGCCTCATACATCAATCAATTTTACGAACAGTTTTGGACAGAAATTTATGATGAATGGAACGAAATCAATTTAGAGGAAGATGAAGATTTGTATTATGAACAATTAGATGAGTTTTACTATAAATATGAAGACCAATTTCTAACAGATTACGCCGTCACTCACCCTGCTGAAGATATTGCCGAGTCGTTTGGCTTTTTCGTGTTCGCCGAAAAACCCGCAGGCGATACCATCGCCGAACAAAAGATTTTATTTTTCTATCAATTCCCCGAATTGGTAAAGTTACGAACAGAAATTTTGAATAACCTTTGCACGGCTTTTCCACAATAATTTACACAATTAGAGTGCGTCGCGCTTTTGTTAGGAAAGTTTTATTTGCATTAAGTAGCGCGACGCACCTTGGATAAAAGATAATGAAACTCCCCATCCCTGAATCCTATTGGGCAATTGAAAATAAATTGTTAGCGGGTGAATACCCCGCCAGTTACAATCCAGAAACTGCTCGCAGACGAATTGAATCATTCCTCGAATGTGGCATTCGCTCATTTATTGATTTGACTCAAGCCCACGAACTTGTGCCTTACGAAAACTTATTAAAAGAACAAGCCAAAATATATGATTTGAATGTCAATTATCATCGCTTTGCCATTCGAGACCATAACATTCCATCAAATGAAACGATGAAGAATATTTTAGATACGATAGATGATGAAATTGAAAATGGAAATCCAGTCTATGTGCATTGTTGGGGTGGCGTAGGGCGTACAGGGATTACAGTGGCTTGTTATTTCATCCGTCACGGACTTTCGCATGAACAAGCCTTGAAAAAAGTTCACAATTTATTTATGACTCGTCCACAAAGTTATTATCCTACTTCACCAGAGACTCAAATTCAGTTTGAATTTGTCCGTAATTGGAGAGAGATTCCGAGCCCGAGTCACAAGTCAACGCAGAGGTTTTGTGAGGGGTGAGGTGAGTCCGCTTGAGCGGGCTTTGTAAACTTAGCGTGGTGGATTTATCCCCGCGCGGGCATGTAGGTTAAAAAAAATGCTGATGAAACAGAACCAATTCACAAATCAGGCAAGAATCGGGGTTTTATCAAAAATTGCATTTGCATAAGTAAGAATTAAGGAATATAAGTCAATCAAAAAATGGAAGTATAATTTCCTTAGCAATTTGGAGGCTGATTGAACACGGTAGAACAAAACATGCAAACTGAACAAGCCGAGCCTGTTGAAGAACAACTCAATTGGAAACGTTTTGTACTTGACATTGTTGAAACGCTTATTTTAGCGGTGATTTTATTTGTGGGTATTAATGCAATTTCTGCGCGCGTGCGGGTGGATGGTTATAGTATGCAACCTACACTTGAAGATGGCGAATTTATTTTGGTTAATAAAATGAGTTATCAATGGAGCGAGATAGAACGCGGCGATATTATTGTCTTTCACTTTCCGTTAAACCCTGAAGAAGAATTAATTAAACGAGTGATTGGTTTACCTGGCGATAAAGTGCAAGTTCAAAATAATCAAGTGTATGTGAACGGCTTACCATTAAGTGAGCCGTATATTTCACAATTGCCTGCTTATTCAGGCGAGTGGGTGGTAGCAGATGGATATTTATTTGTGCTGGGTGATAACCGCAACAATTCAAACGACTCAAAAGATTGGGGCTTATTGCCCTTAGAAAATATTGTTGGCAAAGCCGTGTTAATTTATTGGCCCCCGCCGATGTGGGGCGTGATTGAACATACCGATGTCTTCGCGGCACAATAGGATTTGACATGAATCAAAACACCACACATTATTCTTGCAATCAATGTCATGTAGGCGTAATGCAAGCGCGTTATGTTACATACTTTACACGGCTCGGAAGTGAATTAATCACCGTGCAAAATTTCCCTGCTTATATTTGTGATATGTGTGGCAGGCGCGAATATGATGAACAATCTATTTATTGGCTAGATGCCATGCTCGACCCGAATGCTGGCAAACCGACTTCATCTACCCGCCGTACAACGCCTCTTCCTAGTCGGCAAACTGGTTTTTCACACCCCATGCAGGATTCTTAACCCGAACCTTTTCTATGTCTTTAGAAAGCCCCATTTCCCCTCGCACGTCACGTTTTATTACGGTTGATATTTTTACGTCTGGTTATCGCGCGGTTGGCAAAGTTGCGGTGACTAGTCACGGCGCAATGGGTATGATGAACGACACCACCCATTCTTCTGTAGATGTAAGTGATGCTCGCATGGCACGTTTGCTCATGCCTACAAAATTAGTTGACCATTTTGAAATCGTACGTATGATGAAAAATAAAGTTCATGCGATGTGCATGTCTCGCCGAGAAGATTTAGGTCCACATGCCATTGTGCGTGGCGGATACGTTAGCACAGTGGAACATAAAATTCGCTTAACGACTCAAATGTTTGAAATTGAAGGCATTATGGAATTACCCGGTCGGTTTGACTTTACCTCTTTAATCACCGAAGGCACACGTGAGTTTATCCCTATCTTCAATGCTACATTAACTGCAATTTTGATTCCGAATTTGAAAGTTGAATCTGCTGGAATTTTAATTAACCGTAAAACAGTAGATATTATGGCATTATTAAATCAACGCGTGAAGCCAGAGAATTAATCATTATTTTTGCTTGACGCTTAATGCGGGGGATGATAGAATTCGCCCGCTTGGTGTGAGAGGCTTCGAGCCGATACACACCACATCGCTGACATGAGTCAGCGATGTTTCATCTAAAATGCCCCTATCGTCTAGTGGACTAGGACGCAGCCCTTTCAAGGCTACGACCGGGGTTCGAATCCCCGTAGGGGCACAAATAAATCAGGCGTTAGAGAACGCCTGCTACACAAAGAATATTTCATGTGTAGAAGTGCGCTCTCTAGCGCACAGTATAAAGACAAGCGCGAAGACAAGTAATCAAATAGTTGTGCAGAGAGTTGCTGGCATGTGCGAAGCAACCAACGAAATGATGAAATCCACTTCGCCAAGTCATTCTCGCAGAGACACACGTCATAAGAGAATCGGGAAGTACCCGTTATAGTACACCCAAGTTTGTTCCCTCACCCTAGCCCTCTCCCAAAGAGGGAGAGGGGATAAGAACAATAAAAGCAGGTGGCACCACGAAACGCCCCTTCGTCCTGCAAACGGATGAGGGGCGTATTTTGTTAAGAGGAGTCAAAATGTTGGATATTAACTTAATTCGTGAAAGGCCTGAAATTGTCCGCAAGGCGTTACAAGATAGGCAAATGGATGATTCGCCTGTGAACTTCATCTTGAAACTGGATGAAGAACGCCGCACCTTGCTTGGCGAAGTGGAAAAATTGAAAGCCGAGCGAAACGTCGTCTCGAAAGAAATCAGCAAGATGAAAGAAGCAACAGAACGACAGTCAAAAATTGAAGCGATGCGTTTGGTCGGCGACAAAATTACGGAGTTAGATAAACGCATCACAGAAGTTGAATCAGAATTAAATGCAATTGCATCTGCATTGCCAAACATCCCCGATGAACGCACGCCTTACGGAAAAAGCGAAGATGAAAATGTAATTTTGAAAACTGTGGGCGAACCGCGTAAATTTGATTTCAAACCGCTTCCACATTGGGATTTGGGACCTGCGCTTGGAATCCTCGACTTTGAACGTGGCTCCAAGTTAACAGGCTCACGCTTTTATGTATTGCAAGGTGCAGGCGCGCGTTTGCAACGTGCTTTGATTGCATGGATGTTAGATTTGCATATCAAGCAAGGTTATCAAGAAGAATATTTGCCATTCATGGTGAAAACTGCTACGGTGTATGGCGCAGGTCAATTGCCGAAGTTTGCAGACAATTTATACAAAGACCATGAAGAAGATTTATATTTCGTGCCGACTGCTGAAATTCCGCTGACTGGTTTGCACATGGATGAAATTTTGGAAGAAGATTCTTTGCCAAAGTTATACACAGCATACACGCCATGTTTTCGACGTGAGAAAATGAGTGCTGGACGAGATGTGCGTGGCATCAAACGTGGTCATCAGTTTGATAAAGTTGAAATGTATACCTACTGCACCCCCGAAGAGTCTGAGGCGTTACATCAAAAAATGTTGAAAGATGCCGAAGAGACTTGTTCTCTGCTTGGGATTCCATATCGCGTTAAGCAACTTTGTACAGGTGATATTGGTTTTGCGGCGGCGCTAACTTATGATTTAGAGTTATGGGCACCGGGCTGTGACGAGTGGTTAGAGGTATCTTCGGTCTCAAATGTGCGCGACTTTCAGGCGCGTCGTGCGAATATAAAGTATCGTCCAGCCGATGGCGGCAAAACAAAAATTTTGCACACCTTGAACGGCTCAGGGCTTGGTTTGCCACGCACGATGATTGCTGTGATGGAAAATTATCAGCAAGCCGATGGCTCAATTGTTGTGCCAGAAGTTCTGCGCCCATGGATGGGCGGGATTGAAGTTATTAAATGACCCTCACCCTCACCCCAGCTCCTCTCCCAAAATTTGGAGAGGGGAGTATTGAAGGAGAATAAATGGACCCAGTCGTACTCGAAGCATTTGCACAAACGCTTTTACAAGTTGTTGTATTAACTTTGTTGGTCTTCGGTTTGCTCGGATTATTGATTCCGATTTTCCCCGGCTTAACGGTCATGTGGATTGGCACATTGATTTATGCCATCGTCCAAGCCTCGATTGGTGCAATGACTTGGGTAGATTGGGTTTTATTTGTGCTGATTACTATTTTGATGATTGCTGGCAACATTGGCGATAACATTATCATCGCCAAACATGTGCGTGATAAAAACGTGCCGTGGAGTTCCATCATTTGGGCATTCATTGCAGGCGTAGGAGTTAGTTTGGTGATGACTCCTATTATTGGCATGTTAGCCGCACCTGCTGGGTTATACTTCGCAGAGTGGCGTCGCCTCAAAGATAAGCAACAAGCCTTTGCCAATACAAAAGCATGGATGACTGGTTGGGGTTGGTCTGTAGCCGCAAAATTTGGAATTGGTATTGTGATGATTGTATTCTGGGGCTTGTGGGCTTGGTTATAATCAAAAACAAAAAGGAGATTTGAAATGGAAAATTTTCAACAAGTATTATCAGTAGTTGGGTTTGTAATTCGAGCAATTGGTTTTATCGTTTTAGGTTTTGCAGTTGGTCGCTTCACAATGGATGCTTATAAAAAAGCAGTTTGGCAAGTGCAAATTGCCTTAGCAGTTGGCTTCTTCGCTTTACTCGTCGGGCTGACAAATTATTCAAGTGCAGGCTCAATGGGCACATTTGCCTTAGGCGCAGGTGTCGCATTGATTATGTCCTTCATGCCGCCAAAGAAAGATAATGACGAAGACTCAAAGAAGTAAAGAATTAAGAACTCGGAAGTTTCAAACTTCCGAGTTCTTTTTTTTATTTTTTCGCTTCTTGCACTAACCTGATAATTGCTTCTTTGAAGGCATCGCCTGCGGCGTCTTTTCCTAAGGGGAGGAAGAAAGTGCCTTTTTCTGGACCAAATATCCCTTCTACATGCAAACCAGTGTCAGGAAGCATGGCATAAAAACTGCTCTTCTCATAATCTTCGATGGTAATTTCTCTCAACTGCATCGTGCGAACGAGAATTGGATTTTTATCCGCTTGGTCTGCCAAAATCAACCAGCGATTTGTCAAAATGGCAGTTTGGATAAACAACTTGGGACCAGGTCCACTGAATAAGCCTTTTTTTATTTTTTCAGAGGTTGAAACAATACAGTAAGAAACATCACTCAGAATATCTCCCAAATTACGTTTTTCAATGTAAGCATTAACGGCTTGCATCACATCAGGTGCAATTTGTTCTAAAGAAATTTCTTTGGTTGAACGGTTGAAATCGCCCATTACAAGTCTCCTTAAAATGAAATTGGTTTACTTAACATCCCAGTCAACAACTTGACCGAGTTTTTCATGTCATCCACATCTATCATCTCAGAAGCGGAATGCACATTTCTACACGGAATAGACAAAGCACCAGCCATCACCCCTGCACGTGAAATTTGAATCGCGCTCGCATCGGTTGTGCCACCTACTAACACTTCTCGCTGATATGGAATTTTCACTTTTTCAGCGGTTTGAATCATCCAATCAATCACACGCGGGTCAGAGAGCATTCCCGAATCTTTTATCTTCACACACGGACCTTTCCCCAATTCCACTGCCATTTTTATAGAAGCAGGCGTATCGCCTGTGGCGGTCACATCTACTGCAATGCCAATGTCTGGGTCAATGCTATATGCGGCAGATTTTGCACCTCGAAGACTAACTTCTTCTTGTGTAGTGAAAGCAAAATACAAATCATGTGGTGATGATTTAATGGCACGCATGGTTTCAATCAAAACCACCACGCCGCTTCTATCATCCATGGATTTGGCAACCCAACGATTTCCCATTTCAATAAATGAACGTTCAAACGCACCAAAATCACCGACTTTGACAGGGCAATCATTTTTGCTTGTTGCACCCACATCAATATACATTTTATTGATTGGCAAAAAGGCATCTATATTTTCTAAACGGTCATACCCGACAATGCCAACCACGCCGTTCATAAAGCGCACACGCGCGCCGAGTGTATATCTACCAAATGTGCCGCCGACATTCGTAAAACGTACAAATCCGTTTTTATCAATATGGCTGGCAATCACACCGATTTCATCCATGTGTGCCGCGAGCATAATCTTTTTCGGGTTCTTTACATTTTTTGCAGGCTTGATGCGTGCAATTAAATTCCCTAGCGCATCTACACGGACTTCGTCTGCCAAAGATTTAATTTCTTTCGCAATGACTTTGCGAACTTCATCTTCATAACCAGAAGGTCCAAAAGTTTCAGTGAGTGTTTTGAGTAGTTGTTTCATAAAATCCTTTACATGTCATTGCGAGGAGTGCTTTAGCGCAACGAAGCAATCTCCAAATTAATTAGAAGGTTGCTTCGGGCAAGAACAAGAACGCCCTCGCAACGACATCTTTATAAATTAAATTTTTCTCCAACTGCATAACTCTTGCTATCATGTTTTGTGAACACATGCACACCAGATTTTCCCATCACAGTCCATTCGCCATTTTTTCCAACCATGGCTGTATTATCATCAATCCCAACCATCAAATCATTTTCTTTCAAACGCGAACGCGCCGCGCTGATAATCGGTTTGAAAAACATGGGCGTTGCATCAAAGTGCGGGATAATCACCGCAGGCACATAGCCAAATGCAGAAACATTATTTAATCCAAGCATCCGAAAATTTGGCATTTCTTTTCCTAAAATCATTGCCCCTGCCGAACAACCTGCATAGACTCCACCACGTTCAAAAACTTTCATGGCAGATTTCCACACGAAACTATCTTTCATCGTTTCATAAAGATATAAAGGATTCCCGCCCGAAAAATAGACGACATCCGCTTCTTCCACTGCGGAGGCATGTTTCTGCTCGTCGGCAGATTCTTTGTCTGTAACAGGAACAGCCAGCACGTCAGCGCCGAGGCGGGTGAAGTGGTCAACTCCCATTTTCATCCAACGATTCACACTCGCATTGCTTTCTTGACCTGCCGCCGTTGGCAAACAAACCACTTTGGGTTTTCTATCTTTAGCACCACAATTCGCAAGCAAAAATTTATCCACTTCATCCATCACAGATAAATATTCGCCAGAACCTAATAATGCAATATATCCGTTCATCTTTTCAATACATCTTGATTTATATTTTTCAATGCGACATGCAATAAATTCAAAGTGTTCTTCCAATCATCAATGCGTGAGATACTGATAGGCGAATGGGTGTAGCGATGTGGCACAGAAACAGAAACGACAGGCACGCCCGCGCGCGCACCTTGAATTGCACCTGCGTTTGTTCCGCCACCACCTGGCTGACGCATTTGATATTGAATTTTATTTTTGATAGCAATCTCTTGTAAAAATTTTACAAGTTTCGGATTATCAATTGTGGATGCGTTTGACATATAAATAGCGGGACCCAAACCAAGTTTTGTGTTGTAAGTAAAATTTTCTTTGCTGTCATAATCAGGCAAATCGCGTGCGGGAGTTGAATCAACGGCGATGGCAAGGTCTGGATTGAAATAATATCCCGCCACAGTTGCACCACGCAAACCGATTTCTTCTTGCACGCTAAATGATAAACATAACTCAATATTTTTTGGCGCGTTTTTCAATAACTCAATTAAAGTCGCCACGCCGATTCTATCGTCAATAGATTTTGACATGATTGAATTGCCAACACGTTTGAACTTGGTTGCAAAGGTGGCGCGGTCTCCAACTTTTGCTTTGCCATCTGGACCTAAATCAATACGCATGGAGTCAACATCAATCGTATGTTTGCGTTCATCACCAGTAGTTAAATGAACTGGCTTTGCACCAATCACACCGAGTGTATGGTCTTTTCCAACAATGACTTGTTTGCCTACTAAATGTCTTTCATCAATGCTACCGACAGTTTGAAATTGATAAAAACCATCGCCATCATCATGCACAATCATAAAACCGACTTCGTCCATGTGAGCGTCTAGCAAAACGCGCAATGCTTTTTTGTTTGCGCTTTTTTTTGTGACCAAAACACTGCCAAGCGCATCCACTTTCACTTCGTCAGCATATGGCTTGACTTCTTCCAGCACAATTCGCCGCACTTCGCCTTCATCCCCAGAGACGGACATGGCGTTGCATAATTTTTCGAGTAATGAGAGTTGTGGTTTGCTGATAGTTAACATAATGTTTTTATATGTCATTGCGAGGAGTGCTTTAGCACGGCGAAGCAATCTCATTCTTGACAGGAGATTGCTTCGCCACAAAGAGCAAAGGCGTGGCTCGCAATGACATTATTTCTTTATTCCCAAGTTATCTTTTCTATAAAATCTGTTTCAAGTGAAGCGATAAATTCTGCTAGTAATCGTCCAGCGCGTTGAATATCTTTCATAGCGACCAATTCAACGGCAGTGTGCATGTATCTTTGTGGAATGCTCAAAACCATGGAAGGAATGCCTTCAGCAGTTAATTGCATCGCATCCGCATCGGTGGATGAATATTCGGGCATTAAATCATCATGCACGGGAATTTCAATTTTTTCGGCTACTTCTTTGAAGCGTTTACATAAATACGGCGTTATGCTGGGACCAATTCCTAGAGTAACGCCTTTGCCTAAATGGAAAGTTTGGTAGCCGCTAGAGCCTGTGCCTTTGCCGAAGGTCATATCCACCGCTACGGCAATCGTGGGGCGGATTTGATATGTGGAAGTATATGACCCGCCAAACACCGTTTCTTCTTGCACGGTGGCAACTGCCCAAACATCCCAACTATGTTTTTTGTTTTGTAATTCTTCGAGGCAAATTGTGAGCGCGGCAACAGAGGCGCGGTTATCCAATGTATGCCCGCTTAAATATCCGCCAGTCATTTCGATGGGTTCAGTAGCAAATGAAACTCTATCACCCACATTTATTTTTTTTGCAACTTCTTTAGCAGTTAAGCCCATGTCTATCATTAAATATTTTAGAGGGATGACTCCGTTGCCTTCGCCATCTGGAATTAAATTGCTAGGTGGCATCACAATCACGCCATATAACTCTTCATTTGTTTTTGAGGCGTGAACTGTAACAGGTGTACCAGGCAAAACACGCGAGTCTATGCCACCGATGTTGGTGACGTATAAAAATTCATCCACAATGCGGGTGACCATTAAGCCAATCGCGTCCATGTGGGTGGCGATTAAGATAGATGGGCGTGGGGATTTGTCAGTGAGTTTGGAGGTTGATGGAGCAGAACCAACTTTCAGTCCATGTATTGAACCGAGTTTGGATTGAGTCAAGTTATCTACTAGTGGCGTCCATTTTTCTTTAATCAAATTGGCAACGGGGGTTTCAAATCCTGATAAGCCTGCCACTGAAATTAAAGATTTTAGAAATGGTGTGATGTCGCTCATTTATCCGCCAAAGGCTGTGGGTGATGGGGTAAGTGTGTTGGTTGGTGATGGTGTGTTTGTAATGGTGGGCGTGAGTGTTGGTGTGTTGGATGGCGTAAACGTAGGTGTAAGGGTTGGCGTGTTAGATGGTGTGGAAGTTGTAGATGGAGTGAAAGATGGCGTGAATGTAAAAGTAGGTGTTCCTGTAAGTGTTGGGGTAGGTGTTTCTGTAAAAGTAAGCGTAGGTGTAATGGTGCCAGTTACAATTTCTGGTGTGGGGCTTAGGGTAGATGTGGTTGTTTCGGTGATGGTAAGTGTGGTGGTAGGTGTTGGGGTTACGCGTGTGTTGGGAGCAAATGATAAGGCAACAAAACCTGCGCAATAGCATGGAATGGTGGCGATGATGACCGCGAGTAGTTGCATACGGCGACGTGTTCGTTTTGAGGGTTCGATTTCTCGCATAGTGGTTCGATTATAATTCAGTTAAATGATTCCGATTCATTTACATATTTCTGGATTTTTATCTTATCGTGATTCTGTGGATTTAGATTTCACGCTTCTGGACTTAGCCTGTATCTCGGGTGCTAATGGAGCGGGGAAGTCTTCTTTGCTGGATGCTTTTACTTGGTCACTGTTTGGCGAAGCGCGTGGCAAAGGCGTGGATGTGATTAACTTGAATCAAGATGTGAAAGCGGCGGAAGTTGCGCTCACGTTTCAGTATGAAGGCAATGTGTATCGTGTGCAAAGGACTCTGCCGAGAAATAAAAGCACGGTGTTGGAGTTTCAGGTTTTGGATGGTGGTAACAGTAATCAGTATTCAGTAATCAGTAATGGGCAGTGGCGACCTTTAACTGAAAAATCAACACGAGAAACACAAAGCCGCATTGAGCAAACTTTGCAATTGGATTATGAGACGTTTATCAATGCTTCTTTCTTTTTGCAAGGCAAAGCCGACCAATTTACACAAAAAAAAGCCAGCGAACGAAAGGCGATTTTGAGTTCGATTCTCGGTTTAGAAATTTGGGAAACGTATAAAGAGAGAACTGCTGAAAAACGCAAAGCGATTGAAGATGAAGTCAATACCATTGATGGGCGGATTGCTGAAATTGACGCAGAGTTATCAGAGGAAGATTCGAGAAAAACTCGTTTGAGTGAATTGGAAAATAGTCTTAAGCAAGTTTCTTCGGCGCGCGAAGCACAAGAGAAAATTTTAGATAATATCAAAAACACAACTTTGGTTTTGAAACAGCAAAAAGAATTGGTTGAAACGCTTGAAAAGGCATTAAATAATTCTCGCTTTTCATTATCAAGTTTAGAGGCAAAACTTACTGAAAAAGAATTGGAACGAGAAGGTTATGCGGATTTAGTCAGCAGAGCGAAAGAGATTGAGAAGTTATATAAAAAATGGCAAGAAGTGAAAAGAGAATTGGGAGAATTGGAAAATTCTTCTTTTGTGGCGCGTGAATACCAATCAAAGCGACAGCCTTTGGTAGATGTGATTAATGCAGAAAAGAATGAGTTAGAAAAAGAAAAAAGTGTTCTGAGTAATCAGTGGTCAGTAATCAGCGAGCAGTTGTTGGTAGTTAGTAATTTGGAATTGGAAATTGATTTGGCTAAGAAGTCTTTGGCTGAGGTAGAGAAAAAGATTGAAGAACGAGAATCAGTTGAAGGTCAAAGAAATGAAGCGAAAGAAAAATTAGCAGGGTTGAAATCAGAAAACGAGTCGCTTCGTAATGAGATGGATGAATTGAAAAAACGAATCGATTCATTGAAAGTTGCGGATGGAGCAGAATGTCCATTGTGCGGGCAACCGTTAAGTGAGTCGCATCGAAAAGAGACTTTGAGTCAATTAGAAAAAGAAGGCAAGCAAAAGGGCGATGTTTTTCGTGCTAATAAAAAAGAATTTGAAGAATTAGAAAAACAAATTACAGATTACGAATCACGAATTACGAATTACAAAAACCTTGATAATGAACGCTTGCAATTCTCTAATTCTCTTTCAACATTGTCTTTGCAATTGGACTCTATTAATTCTCAAAAAGCCGAATGGGAAAAGAGCGGCGCGAAACGCTTGAAAGAAATCGAAAAGATTTTGGAAAGTGGAAAATATGCAGTTGATTCTCAAAAAGAATTAGCAAAACTTGATAAAGAAATTGCAAAACTTGGCTATGACATTTCTCTGCATGAATCGAAACGAAAAGAAGAAGCAGAATTGCGAGTCATTGAAGAAGATTATTTGAAATTAGATAAAGCAAAAGACTTAAGCAAGAGAATTGAAAAAGAGATAAAAGAATTTGAAGAAGAAAGTGGAAATAAGAAAGAGGAAGTTGATACGAATGAGAAAAATTATGAAAAAGCGGCTAAGGCTTTAGAAAAATCAGAAGCAGATGCGCCGAATATCAATGAAGCCGAAAGTAAGTTTTATGAATTGAAAGAAGAAGAGAATCGAATCCGTGATGAAGTTGGCGCGGCACGACAAAAAGTGGATGTGTTAGCGACCTTGCGAACCCGCAAAACAGATTATGAAACTCAACGCGAAGAATTGAATCAAAATATTTTGAAACACAAATCACTCGAACGCGCTTTTGGAAAAGATGGCGTGCCTGCTTTGTTGATTGAGCAAGCATTGCCACAAATTGAGCAAAAAGCAAATGATTTGTTAGACCGTCTCAGCGATGGCAGAATGACGATTCGTTTTGTGACTCAAGCCGAGTATAGAGATAAAAAGCGTGATGATTTGAAAGAGACTTTGGATATTCAAATCAGCGATTCTTCTGGCACGCGGAATTATGAAATGTATTCAGGTGGCGAGGCATTTCGAGTCAACTTTGCGATTCGTTTGGCTTTGTCTGAAATTTTGGCACAGAGAAAAGGCGCGCGCTTGCAAACGTTGGTCATTGACGAGGGATTTGGTTCGCAAGATGCCTTAGGAAAGCAAAGGTTGGTTGAAGCGATTAATGCAGTCAAGAAAGATTTTGCGAAAATTTTTATCATCACACATTTGGATGATTTGAAAGACGTGTTTCCGAATCGTATTGAGGTGGAGAAGACGGAACAGGGTAGTTCGGTGAAAATTGTATAAAAAGGATGAAAGAATGAAAGAGGAAAGAAGAAAGAAGAAAGTGGAAAGTGGAAAGTGGAAAGTGGGGGGAATATTTTTGTTGATGTTGTTTACTTTGATTGCGTGTGCCACAGGCGAAGGTGTAGAACCGCATGAGGCGTGGGTGAGAAGTGCTAAGCAAGGTGAAATAACCGCTGTGTATTTGATTTTACATAACCACACAAACGTGGATGATGCTTTGATAGGTGTATCTACGGATGTAGCAGAAGCGGCGGAGTTGCATTTGAGCGAAGTTAATAATGATGTAATGACGATGGCGCCGCAAGAACGAATTGAAATTCCAACAGGCGGTGAAGTAGCATTAGAGTCTGGCGGGTATCATATTATGTTGATTGGTTTGAAGAAAGATTTACAAATCGGCGATGAAATTACGATTACGCTTAATTTTGAGAATTATCCAGATGTTACGGTGACAGTTCCAGTGAAAGACTCTGCGGAAGAACATCAAAGTCACCCGTAAGATAAAGGCTGAAGAAACAGAATCAAGTTTCCCCGTCTAAAAAGAGGCGGGGATTTTTCTGATTCATCAGGGAACTTTTTTGTCATCTTGTCGTTTAAGTATCATATAGGAGACAAAATGAAGAAAATAATTTTTATTGTATTAGCTTTAGTTTTGGTGGCTTGCGGAGGTGGTGGTACATCTAGTGAGTTTGACCAAAATGTGACCAAATGGAATGATGCTGGTGTGAGTCATTATCGTATGCAAGTGGGTGTGAGTTGTTTTTGCCCGTTTGCAGATATTAACCCTATCACTGTTGAAGTGCGAGATGGGCAAATTGTTTCAATGGTTGGCGCGAATGGTGCAGAAGTTTTAGATACTGACCCTGCTTATGTGACTTTGGCTCAATATGCAAATGTTGATAGCCTGTTTACTTGGTTAGGTGATGCACTTGCAAATGCGGATAAAGTTGAAGTTACTTATGATGCGACTTATGGCTTCCCGACCAGCATTGCGGTGGATTTCATCACCGAAGCAACTGATGATGAAATTTGGATTGATATTTCAAATTTTGAAGTTGTAGAATAAATAAAAAAGCGACCTCAATAAGGTCGCTTTTTTATATTTCACCCAGTAAAACATGGTCTGCTCCGCGATTGATTTCCCACGGATAAACAATGAACGCATCTGTGATGGCGGCGTAATAATCAGGGCGGACGTTGCCAAATAAATTTCGATATGGGTTGAAATGCAAGACGCATGTTTCAGGGAAACCACCAGCGGCGGAGACGCGATTCTTTACAGACGTGATGGTGCGACCTGAACCCCAAACATCATCTACTATGAGAGTGGGTCTGCCTCGCAATTTATCATCGGCAGGGAATTGAATAAACTCGGGCCATGCCATAAACGCCGTTGATTGTTGATGTTGCATTTGTGCAGGAAAATCCACTGCGGCGGTGAGGATGTGTGTGATGTTCATTGCCTCGGCTAACAAACCGCCCGGAATGATTCCGCCGCGTGTGATTAATACCATTGCGGTAAATTCGCGTTTGAATTGCGGAATTAAGTGGTCAATTAATTTGTCCACTTCTTCCCATGTAATCATTTCGTTGCGGCGAGGTTCAGGTTTCATTGATTATTTATTCACCAGAGATAAACGGAGATGAACAAAGATTTTATGAGACTAATCTCATTTTATCTTTGTTCATCTCTGGTTGATTATGCCAACACAGCCGCCAATGGAGCAGGGGCTTGCACTTGATTTGCCACACGTCCTTCAACGGTTGCTTTTTCTACATCACGCGCCCAGATATATAAACAAGCATGATAAGCAGTATTTGTGTATGAAGTAAACACGCTGATTAACATAATGATTGTAAAGAAAATCAATGCGCCAACGACAATACCGATAATCGTAATCGTTGTATTCCCGCCAGAAGCGAAAGCCAATCCGCCACCGACTGCAAGTGCAAGTACAAATGCAATCACACCGAAAACAAATCCGATTAACCCTGTCACTGCTCGCACGCCGATTGCCCCAACACCAATCAACAAAAGATTTTCTTTGACAATTTTTCCAACACGAATGGCACCCTCTTTGAGATTCAAATCGTCAATAATCATAGCGGGCAAAATCAAAATGGCGGCTTGAGTCCACAACACTTCCAACAAACCTGTTGCCGCACGCGCAAGATTACCAGCCACACTATTTTTATTTTTTTGCGCGGCTTGACGAAGCAAACCAACAACAGTTGAAACAACAGCTAGAGTCAAAATGTCAAAAAAATCGCGGCGCACAATTGCCCAGGCTTGGCTCATGTCGCCATCACCTTTGGTCAAATAATCGTAAATCAAGCGAATCGTCATGCCTGAAAAAACATAAGTGATGACGAATTGCACAAACATCAAAATTGCGCCGAGAATACCAATGATAATATTTCCAAATTGTGTATCCATAAACAAGAATGCAGAAATAATAATTGGAATTATCCCAATCACCGAAACAATCCCGCCCACAATCAAAGCATAAATAGATGGCTTGAGCAAATCTTTATCTTTGAACGCCATGCTCCAGGCTTGCTTCAAAAAATTCCAACCGCGCGAAAAACTTTCCATACTTCACTCTCCTTTTGAATAAATAGATTATAGCAAACTTATCGGGTCAATTTCAATGCGCCAATCGTTCAACCTCATATCTCTTAACAACGAAGTTGGGTCAGGGCTACGCAACACAATTTGCCAACGATACTCACCATTTTCTTTTGCAAAAAAACAAGGAACAGGTCCAATCAATTCAGTTTGATGAAGTGCCTGCGCCTCTATCTTTACGTTCAACTTGGTTGCTAGTTTCGCGGCTTCTTCCTCCGCCCGAGCATTGTCCGCGTTGCGATACTCCAACCTTGCTAACCGCGTAAACGGCGGATACCCCAACTCTTTTCGATATTTCAATTCATGTTCATAAAACCCATTTACATTATGGTTTGATGCGAATTGAATCGCATAATTTTCTGGCGTGAATGATTGCAAAATTACTTTTCCACCTCTAGCAGAACGACCCGCACGCCCAGCCACTTGAGTCAATACCTGAAATACTTTTTCGTGAGCAAATGGGTCTGGCAAATTTAATCCCACATCGGCTAAAACAATGCCAACCAAAGTGACCAAAGGTAAATCTAAACCTTTGGCTAACATTTGCGTCCCAACCAACACATCGGCTTGATGATTTGCAAAATGAGTCAAAATAATTTCATGTGCATCTTTGGTGCGAGTTGTATCCCAATCCCAACGCAAAGTCCGTGCTTGTGGAAATAATGACTTTACCTCCGCTTCTACTCTTTCGCTTCCCAAACCATATTCACGGATTTGATTGCTTCCACAACTTGGGCAGGTCTTCGGCTTATTTCTGGTGTACCCGCATCTATGGCATAAAAGTAATTCGTAATTCGTAATTCGTAATTTTTCTTTACGCATTACGGATTGCGTATTACGCGGGCGTGATAAATCAGTATGTAATGTTAACGGCGTTTCGCAATTTGGGCATTTCAACGTATTTCCGCAGTCTCTACAAAAAATATATGTTGCTGTGCCACGCCGATTCAAAAACAAAATCGCTTGTTCGCCACGCGAGATAACTTCTGCTAATGATTCGGATAATGCGCGAGAAAAGATTCCGCGACTACCGTTTTTCAATTCTTCACGCATATCCACTACTTGAACAGGCGGCAAATCCGAATCTGTGACGCGGTTTGGTAATTCCAAAATTGACCTCACCCCTAACCCCTCTCCTGATAGGAGAAGGGAATGTTCAAATTCAAATCTCTGTTCAATGGTTGGCGTTGCAGAACCTAAAACGCAAACCGCGCCACATAATTTTGCATATTCTTGTGCGGCAGTTACGGCGTTATAAAACGGCAACTCGGCTTGATAATAAGAACTATCGTGACATTCATCTACAACAATTAATCCAATATTTTTTAGTGGCGAAAATAATGCAGAACGCGCACCAATAATCACATTTAATTTTCCATCTCTTGCTCTTCGCCAAGTATCATATCTTTCACCTTCAGATAATTTTGAATGCACCAAACCAACTTGCCCAGGAAAACGCGATAAAAATCTTTTTACAAGTTGAGGTGTGAGCGCAATTTCAGGAACGAGAACAATCACTTGTTTGCCATGTTTGATTACTTCTTGTGCGGCACGCAAATAAATTTCAGTTTTGCCAGAACCTGTGACTCCATAAAGTAAAAAGGATGAAGAAATATTTCGTAATTCGTAATTCGTAATTTTTTCTAATGCAAGTTGTTGTTCGCGAGTTAAATCAAAAACTTGTGTACTTTTTTCCTTATCTACTTGTTTACTCAACGAGTCTCTAAAAATCTCATTCTCAAACAAACGAATCAAACCGCGCTCTTCGAGTTCTTGCAAATCGGCTAAATTGCAACCTGTTTGTGCATACACCCAAGATAAATTAATAGGCTCAGGTTGTTTGATTAAGAATCTTAAAGCGGATTCTCTCCGTGCTTGTGTTTGACTCGTGGACCCAAGACTCTGCATCTCGGCTTCCGCTTCTTCTGGCGTGACTGCGAGTTGGGCAACGCGAATATGCTTTGGTCTTACCCTCGGCGGAGGTAAAACATTCTTTGCTGAAAGCACACCTTTTTTGACTAATGAATTTGCAGTCTTACGCCAATCTACTTTTGCAAAATGGGAATCAATTTGTCTGCCACGAAGTGAGCCTTTTTCTTTTAACAACTTAATAATTCGACCGCTGACGACGGACGGCTGACCGTCTACGGTCTGTGGTCTGCGGTCTGTTAGGGAATATAAAACATCTGCCTGTTGAGATAACCCTGTGGGAATCATCAATGACACAATAGCGGCGAGGGGATTCAAGGTTGAGTCTGCAAGCCGAAGAGCAAGAGCAATTTGGGGCGCGGTCAGAAGCGGGTTTGGGTCAAGCAAATCAATAATCGTTTTAGGATTCTGTACCGCAGGCGAATCAATAAGTTCAATCACAATCCCTTGCACAATTTGATTTCCAAATGGCGCAGTGACTAAACATCCAGTTTGAATTTGTGAAATAAGTTCATTTGGAATGGCGTAATCGAAAATGCCAGAAATTGCAGGAATATTGACAGAAATTCTAGCGAACATAGTTATGATTATAATGTGGGTTAATTGAAAAGGAGGCTTGTGTGAATAGTTTAATATTTGTCATTGCGGGTATTGTCGTTGTTGTTTCTGTTGTTTTGTTGGCGCTTATGTTCATGCGCGCGAATCAAATTAATTTGACAGGAAAGACCGATGAAAAACCAGAGTGGATGAAATCTGACCCACCCCATGAAACGATTGCCGCCACGAAAGCAGAGGGTGAGGGCGTTACACTTTTTAATTATGATGAAGGTGAGCAAGTTGGTTCGGCTTTTGCTGAACAGATTGAAGATATTTTACGCGCAAAACTTGAGGCTCACCCTAACCTAAAAGAATACAAAATAGATATTGGCACAAGCGATGATTTAGATTTGGAATATTGGGTAAATGGTGAAAAATATGCCAGTGTTGAGTCTTTGCCCAATGAAGAGTTGAAACAAGTTTTCCTTGAAGCTATAAAAGATTGGGAAAGCAGGCAGTAATTTATAATTTAGTAATCACTTTTATATAAAATGGGTTGTAGCATATTGAAGAATCAAAAAACGAGACCGCTCAAGTCTCGTTTTTTGATTTATTAGTCAATTACTACTTCAATCAATGGAGAGGCATCAAATCCGAAATAATAGGTTGCGGGCTTTGAACCGTCTGTTGCCCAAACGCCACGTAGATAGACAATATCGTCAAAGACAATGTTTTCAAATGTATCTTCTGGATATAGAAATAAAGTAGCAGGGTCAAATTTGGCATCATTGCTTGGAACGAAACTGCCGCCGAAGTTTGGATAAAAACTTTCATTGGTTCTTTCTATGACAATGTATACATTTTGCCAAGGAATATTTCTTTGTGTGCTAGGTTGTAAATTTTTTATAAGTATACCTACATCCAGAAATTGCCCTCCATAGGTTAATGGTGTGTACTCAAAACCACCTGAGAAAACTTTGCCGAAATATCTAGCATATAAAACAGTGACTTCGTAATCACTATTTGATGAGGGTACACCAATTGGCGCGGCTGTTGCAGTTGGCGGTACTGGCGTATTTGTGGGGCGTGGGGTGTTGGTTGGAATTTTTGTTGGGGTGGCAAGCACAGCGGTAGGTTGTGATTGATTTGATTCTTCAGTAGCAAAATCTACTGGGTCGGAATCGGTTGGCGTTGCACTAAATGTGCCACAGGCTAGGCTTACCAGTAACAACAAAGACAAAAATGCAAATATAATTTTCGGTTTTTTGTTCATTTTAATTCTCCTAAGTTTTTATTGAGTGACGCGATGTTATAATTTTATAAGGTTGAAGGCTCCAAAACTGCCAAAAAGTGTTAATCTTTTCGTTCAGTTTGGCTATGTTATCTTTATTAAGTTATTTTGTCGTTCTAATTTCGATGAGCGCCGCAATGTGGCTGGCGTTTTACTTGTTTGCGCGCGGGTTTCCTAGTCTGCTGGCTTTGCAAACTACATTCGCCTTAACAGCAATGGCAATTTTCTTTTGGCTTACTTATAACCATTTTTTTAACCCGCTCCCACAGTTAAATTACGTCAAAGCCATTTTATTAAATGTAGCAATGGCAAGTTGGTATGAAGTAACATACCGCTTGTTAGAAAAAAACGCTCAACAAAAATGGCGTTGGATGCGATACGGCTTGTATGCGCTATTGTCACTTTCTATTTTGTTGCTTTTCTTATACAAGCCTGAGTCTTCTCGAAGATTTGACGACGAACTTTATGTGGCTCAGTTAGATGGCTCATTGCCGAATGTTGTTTACAGCCTCACGCAAATTGGATTAACCGTCAGCCTGATGTTTAATCTTTTTATTGGGGAAAAAATCCGCTTCACGCCACAGGGACGGTTGTTTCTCGCCGCTTCATTTTGCATTGCCTTAGCGTTGGTTTATGGAGTCGTTTCTCTTATCTTTCCCACTGTTCCTTTTCTGCGCCTCGTGCAAGACGGTTTGGTATTTAGCGGCTTTTTTATTTTAGGTCTTTCGGTTTTACGGCATCAAAGTTTGTTAGAGCGCCGTACTGTTTTTCAAGATTTCCCACTAACTTTGTTAGTTATCGCCAGCCTCGCGCTAATTTATATTTTCCTCGCTTCGGTATTTTTTCAGGTGCAAGCCAATGTGCTTGCCAGCTTAATTGGCGTTGTAGTTATTACCCATTCTGTTTATGACCTAACCCGAGAGTTTTTAGAACGATATCGCGCCAAACAAGAAAGACAATTTCGTAAAATGGTTCTTCACACCGATTTACAAGAATCTCAAACGTACTTACAAAACGCATTGGAAGCGTTATGTTTGCAAATTAACGCTTCGGCTGGTTTGGTGGCAGTTCGAGAAAGGGAACACTTTGCAGTTGTAGCTTCTAATAATTCAATCTCAGTTAATAGTGAAGCGCCTTACCCGCCATTTTCCGATACAGCTACCCACCTTGTGTCTTTTAGTCGGCGGATAAAAAATATTCAATGGGCATCTTCTATTTTTGATGATAATCGCCAAATTGCCTTTGTAGGTATAGGCGAACCAATCCATCGGATTGATTATTCATCAGGTGAGTTAGATTTATTGCAAGAATTTACCGACTATGTCAGTTTAATCTTATCAATTAGTACGAATCGAAAAGAGAATCAAGAAGTTTTTCAATCAAAATATCAAACTGCAACTGCAAATGTCATTGAAGCATTATCTCATGCGCCAGACGAAACCATTGTGAAAATGACAGAAGAAGGGTTAAGAAAATTTCACGATTACATCCATCTTGGTCAATCGCCGTTAGCCGAATGGCTGAACGCACCCGGCTCATCTCATATTGAGCGCGGGAAAAAAGTGCAAGCGATTTTGAGAAATGGCATTGAATCATTACGCCCATCAGGTGAGCGCCCTGAAGAGCCATTACCAAGAGATTGGTACAATTATGCGATTTTATATGACGCATATATTAAAGGTGTGTCAAACAATGAAGTGATGGCGCGTTTGTATGTTTCGGAAGGGACATTTCATCGCACGCGTCGTAATGCAGTGCGCGGTGTGACACGCTGGTTGATTGAGAAAAAAATTAGCATTGCTTCTTCAAAATCTATGACTAATGTACTGTGACATCTAAAAAATGATATGCTAAAATAAGAGAAAATTTACAAAGGAGAATTGTATGAAAGTATCTCGCCCATTTTACTTTATTGTTGCCCTTGTTCTAATTGTCAGTTTAGCCTGCGGCATTGATTTTGGCAATGAACCAGCCACCCAAGCCCCGCCGCCACAACAACCGCAACAAGAACAGCCTCAGCAACCTCAACAACAGCCTACCCCAGAGCAACAACAGCAACAACAGCAACAACCACAACAACCGTCCTCTGGTCCATTCTTCACCGAAGAATTTGACTCTGACCCGAATTGGTATTATGAGGTGATTAAGGGTATTGAAAAATCAGACGCGGACAAAATCAAAATTACTTTTGATGACAGTCTGATGATTTTTGAAATCCCAGACCCTGGCTTATACGCATATTACCTTTATGAAGGCTATGAGTATGATGATGTCAAAATTACTATTAAATTTGAGAATCGTGGTGTAAATTCTCAACAAGTTAGCCTAGTATGCCGTGCAGGTGACGATGGCTGGTATGAATGGGCAGTCGGTAGTGATGGCTTGTGGGATTTGTATGCTATCAGCGGCGGATATAACCGTGTGACGAATGGCGGCTCAAATGACATTAAGCAAGGAAAAGATGTCAACGAATATTCGATGACTTGTGAGGGCGATAAAATTTCTTTCTTCATTAATGGAAAAGAACAAAAAGGAAGCCCTTACACTGACCGCAATTACGGTTTCCGTAAAGGTTCTGTTGGTTTTTCTATCTCTTCACTTAACGCAACCCCTGTGAAGATTGAGGTAGACTACCTTGAAATTTCTGAACCATAGTTTTAAAATTAATTAAACAAAGAAACGTCCCGCAGGTTTTAAACCTGCGGGACGTTTCTTTTCTTATTTCCCTGCTACTTTGCGAATGGTCTTTGGTTTTTTCGGTGTTTCTGGAGTTTCAGGAACAGATGGCTCTTCAATAACTACAGGTGTAGTATCAGTTTGAGGTTGAGGAGCAGGCATCCCCGTAGTGTTGAGGCGTTTGAAGTATTCTCTCACAGCCACATCGTTGAAGAAAATCAACAAGAGGATACCGACCACTGCGGAGAAAATATTCCCATAAAATAATGTGAGAATTTGAAAAACAGCCAATGGGGTAGAGGGTTGCACAGGTTCGGGTTGGGTGCTTAACAATTTGGCGGCATAAATAATTTCAAATATGCCGAGGATGGTAGGCAAAATGGTGATGGGTAAACATATCACACCGACGATTGTGCCAAGCGCAGTAGCAGATGCCACAAAGCCCCAAAACAAGTTGATAATACCGCTGACGAGCGTCATTACGGCGATGGCGGTTACTAAGCCAGGTTTTTGTTCAGTATTCATTCGTTACTCCTTAATTTTTGTATCACCACCACATACGACTGAAAGACTGATTTAGTTGCAAACCCTCACCCAGTTGCTCTTTAAGTGTTTAAACTTAGTAAAACCACCTTGCTCATAGGCGGTCTGTGACCGCCGTATTTTGCACAATTCAGAGGGTCGCAGACCCTCTGAGAGCGAGAATGCAAAATAAAGATAATTTATATTGAGAGAGGGGATTATCTTTGAAAAGTAAGTAAAACCCCACCGAGATATTGAAACCCATTTGGTTCTGTGCAAATGGTCGCAGAAATATTTGGCACAAACGAACCGCCTGTCACAATGCGAATGTTATAAATCGTATCTGCTTGCATTATAAAATCGGCATAGCCATTTCCCAATTCAGGTTTGAAGCCAGTAAAAAATTTATCTTCGCCTTGATTCCATGTAACGATAATTTCAACACCAGCCACTTGATTGCGGCGTGAATCCATAAACATCAATTGCATTAATGCAGGTTTGCTTGGTTCGCAAAATGATTCTTGCCCCACCAATGCAAACGGTGAACCCAGTGCTGGTGTAAATGTAGCCGCTGGGCGTGGCGTAATCGTTTCGGAAAAAGTTGGTACGAATGGTGTTTGCTCAAAAAATAAAGTTGGGATGGAAGTACCTTGCGCCTCTTCTGTGACGTTGGGGCTGGTTGCTGTTCCCTCAACCGTAGATTCAACTTGTGGTGTATTTAGTGAAGTGGGTAATGGCGTTGGTGTGTTTAAGTTGCTAACATAACCAAGTTGTAAGTCAGTAGCGAGTTGCGCCAACGGGCGGACTTTTTCAAAAGATTCGCCACTTGCCAACATGCGTTGTGCTTGTGCGCTTAACGCGCCAATTGGGTCAGCATCGCCTAATAAACTTAATCTGGCTCTAGCGCGTGCTAAATCTTGTATAGATTGATACGAAGCGGCAATAACAACTCGATATCCGTCTTTGAAGTCTGCACGTAGAATGGATGGGTTTGCATCTACATAGGTCACAGGCGAGAGAAACCATGAATAAGCAAGACCAAGTCCAAGTCCGATAAGAAGCGCGAAGATAATGTGAAGGGTTGAGTTTCGAGTCATGGGGAATACGTCTGCATGGCGGTTAGTAAAGTTTGCAAATGTTTAATTTCTGTTTCTGTAAAATTATTTGCGATGGCGTATTCCAGTGCATTCGCTGTGATGTTGGCAGGTGATTCGCTTCCTAGCATTGCCAACCTGCGTGCGGCTGATTCTGAATCAAAATCATGTTGAAATGCTTCGGCGGTCATCAGCACATAATCTACTTGATAATCTTGGCGCAAAATATTGGGTGTTACATCTACATATTCAATGGGGTCAATCACCCAGCCATAGATTAAACCCAAAGCAATTCCAATGGCGAGGGCGATGATAATTTTTATGAGGTTTGAAGAAGACATGCTGGGATTATAAATTATCTTAATAACTTCGCCGCCGAAGATGGCGGCTTGAGCAATCAAATTATAAAAATATCTGAGCAGGTTACTGGCGGCACCCGAAGACGCTTACTTACCGTTGCTACCTTTCGGTCCTGGCGGGGTTCACAAGGTTTCGCCGCGCCAGACCTGCCCAGACGGGCGTAAGCATACTCGAATGAATGGGGCATGTCAAATAAAAACTTTGGTCGCTGGAAAATAATCTATTCTCTTTCAATCATTTCTAGAAAAATATCTACTAACCTTGGTTCAAACAGTGTGCCAGATTTTTCGCGCAAGTATGCAATCACTTCGTTGCGTGGCAGTTTTTTTCTATAAGGTCTATCACTAGATAAAGCATCCCACACATCTACGATGGCGAACATGCGTGCCGCAAGTGGAATTTCTTCACCTTTCAAGCCGCGTGGATAACCGCTCCCATCCCAGCGTTCATGATGAAAGAATGGAATCTCAAGTGCAGGGTGTAAATAAGAAATATGTGAAAGCATTTCAAAAGCATATACTGGATGTTGCCGCATTTTTATCCATTCGCCTTCATCCAATGGACCTGGCTTTTGTAAAATTTCGTCAGGAATTGCCATCTTACCCATATCATGCAATAAGGCACCGCGCTTGATATGTACCATTTCTTCATCCGTGAAACCAAGTTTAGCGGCAACGCGAAGCGTCAATTCAGTGACGCGTTGTGTATGACCTTCAGTTTCGCGGTCGCGTAAATCTAATGCACGTACCCAGCCTTCGATTGTTTTTTCATACGCTTCTTGTAAATTGCTATGTGCGAGTTGTAAAGCCTCTTCATTTTTCTTTCTTTCAGTAATATCGCGTGAGGCTGTTTGAATTTCGGTCAACTCGTTGGTGTTTTTATCAAACACAGCACGCGCTGAGGATTCTAACCAAACATAATACCCTTCTTTATGTAAAGCACGGTAAGCAATTGTGTAAGAATTTTTGATGGGGCGCCTTTCAAATAAACTCATTACCCATGGGCGGTCTTCTTCATGCATTAAGTCAAAACTGATTTTGCCAGTTAACTCTTCTGGTTCATAGCCGAGGATGGTTTTGCTAGCAGGGGATACATATAGCATCTTCCCGTCAGTAGTGAGGCGGGCTATCATGTCGCTGGCATTTTCTGCTAGTAAACGGAATTGTGCTTCACTGTCAAGCAAAGCCTTTTGCATGTGAATACGTTCGGCACGTGCGCGCCAAGCATCAATCGCTTTTTCGGCAATATGTGGCATATCCAGCATAGATTCTGGTGATTTGACAACATAATCTAAAGCACCAGACTTGAGTGCTTCTACGGCTATTTTCTCATTGCCGTAACTAGTCATTAAGATGATGGGGGTATATAGCGGGTCGTGCTGACTTGGGAGCAGTTCCATGCTTTCGCCATCTGGCAAACGCCAGTCTGCGATGATTAAATCTGGTTCTTGTTTTTGGATAAATGCTCGGGCTTCGGTGAGTGATTTGACTCTATGAATGGCGAAACGGTCAGACTGGTCTTCAAATGCTCGTTCAATTAACTCAGCGTGTGGGTCTTCATCTTCAATAAGAAGAACGTGGAACGTATCTTCAGGCATAGGTAGGTTCAGGCATGTGGATTTGTATTCCAACCCAGCCAGTAAAAGCCTAAATCATTCATCAGTTTGCTAAACTCTTCAAACCCAACTGGTTTTACGAGGTAACTATTAACATAATTATCGTATGCTCGTGCTACATCTTTTTCGGCTTCGGACGTGGTTAAGATAATGACTGGAATACTTTTGGTTTCTTCTTGCTGTTTGATGGCTTGCAGAACTTCAAGCCCATCTACTCGGGGGAGGCGTAAATCTAAAAGAATCATGTGTGGGCGTGGGCTAGACTCAGGGCTTTCATATTGTCCACGCCGCAGGAGATAATCCAATGCGCTTTGACCATCAGTGAAGTGCATAATTCGATTGGCAATGCGATGGTCTTCCATCGTGCGAATCACTAGTTCTGCATGGTCTGCATTGTCTTCTACGAGCATAACGAGTACAGGTTCGCCCATCATTCTTTTCTCCTTCTATATTTGCTAATTGTAAACCATTTGCCTGTTTCAAGCATAGTGTTTTAGACCTCCTTTAATGCCTATAAGCCGTGATATAATTTGCACATTCAGTAAGAAAAAATCATTTGTTGGCGAAGGAGAAGCTATGGAAGTCACTACACAGGAATTCAAACATTGTGACCTGATTGCAGTAAAAGGGCGGGTTGATAGTTCCACTGCACCTCAATTTACAAAAGAACTTGAAAAGGCTACCAACAATGGACGTTATAAAATTGTGCTAGATATGAGTGAATTGGAATACATGTCTAGTGCGGGGTTTCGTGCCTTACTTGCCACACAACGCAATTGCAAACGCTATAATCGTGGCGAAGTGGTTTTGGCGCGTGTACCTGACCGAATCCGTGAGGCGCTTGAATTGGCAGGCTTTACTGAACTTTTCAAAACCTTCGATGACACAACCGAAGCCGTTGGAAGTTTGTAGATTAGAAAAAATTCGACTAGCAGAATCAAGCCGACCCCTAAGTATGAGGCGCGTGGCGCAATTTTAAATAGAAAGACAGGAGAATGCCGTCTCGCTATGTTTAGAGGCGGCATATCATTTTTTATTTTATGCCAAGTATTAATTACCCAGCCAGATTTGAATTTCTGGATGAAATCCGCGATATGGTTGCGGATGTTGCTCGCGCAGGCGGGTTTTCAGAAAAAACAATTTATTCTTTACAACTTGCGGCAGATGAAGCCGCAACCAATATTATTGAACATGCGTACGCAGGCGTCAAGAACGCATCTTTTTCTGTAACATGCGAAATGCAAGGCGATAAAATTATTATCGTGATGCACGATAATGGAAAATCATTTGACTCAAGTGCTGTAAAAGAACCAAACTTAAAAGCAGACCTTGCCAAACGGCAAATTGGCGGTTTGGGTGTGTATCTGATGCGAAAGTTAATGGATAGTGTGCATTATGAATCATCCAAATCTGGCAATGTGCTGACGATGACCAAACGAAGGGAATAACTCATGTCTCCCGCCGCCCGAACATCTTGGGATTGGCTACAACTTGCCAGCCTGGGGGAGCAACTTCGTAGTAATCATTCACTCGCTGTACAACGCGACCAAATTATTGCCATGACCAGCCATTTCATTAATGGCAAGGTAGATGTTTGGTTGCAAGAAAAAATTTTTCGTTTGCCTGATTGGAACGAAAAAAATATTTTTCCATCGCAACCATCCATTGATGGAATGAAACATGCCATTAAAGCGGGGAAGTTAATTACAAAAAATAGTAAGACGAAAACCCCCGCCTCAAACTTAACTTATGCTTGTGTACCGCTCGCAGACCAGGGCATCTCGCTAGGGGCTTTACAAGTGACCCGTACAAAAGGGCAAGCCTTTTCTTCTGAAGAATTAAATTTATTACAAGGTTTAGCCCAAATCATTTCGGTTAACTTAATTGCATCACATCGCATCAATGTAGAACAATTTCGTTTAAGACAATTAAATTTAGTGCGTGATGTCAGCGCACAAATTGCCAACGCCCAAGATTTAGATGAACTCGCCGAGCAAGTGACAAAATTAATTCAAAAGACATTTCATTTTTATTACGTTGCTATTTTTACGCTTAAACCAAATGCAAAATACTTGCGTTTTCGAGCGAGTGCTACTGCTCCGCGCAAAGGGATGAAAAAAGCTTCTATCGCTTTGGAAGTAGAAGTGGGACAAGGTTTAATCGGCGAAGCCGCACAGACTGGGAAAGTGATTGTTTGTGACGATGTGCAAAAAGATTCGCGTTTTCGTTTTATTGATAGTTTACCTGAAACAAAATCGGAAGTTGTTATTCCGTTAAAAATAGAAGATGAAGTGTTAGGCGTGTTAGACGTGCAAAGCAATCAACTGCGCGGCTTTCATCCAAATGATTTATTAATTCTTCACGCTTTAGCAGATAACATCGCCAGTGCTGTTGAAGGCGCAAGGTTATATAGCAGTTTACGCCGCCGAGCCGACCAACTCACATTGGTTTCAGAAGTTGGCAAAAGCGTCACATCTACACTTGACCTATCTGAATTGATGCGTGATGCGGCGAACTTAATCCACGAAAAATTTAAGTACCCGTATGTTTCGTTATTCACCGTTCACCCCAATCGTAGATTAATCACTTACGAAGCAGGCAGTGGCAAACGAAGCAAACAACTAGAAGGCTATAACATTTCATTAGATGATGAAATGGGCATTATGCCATGGGTATCACGAAATGGAAAAACAGTTTTAGTTAACGACGTGAGCAAAGAGGAACGTTATGTACCTTCTCCTTTACCCCCGAAAAATACAAAATCAGAATTATGCGTGCCACTGATTTTCAATGAAAAAGTAGTTGGCTTGTTAGATATTCAATCGGATAGAAAAAACGCTTTCACTGAAGATGACCAGATTATGTTTGAAGCAGTTGCCGACACAATGGCGGCGGCGATTCGCAATGCCGATTTATATCGCTCGGAACAATGGCGCAGACAAATTGCTGATAGTTTAAGAGAAGTAGCGGGTTTGGTCTCTAGCAATGTGGGCGTGGAGGAAGTGTTGCAAACCATCCTCGCCGAATTAGACCGTAACTTGCCCGTAGATATTTCTGCAATTTGGTTATTACAAGGTGATGCGTTATGCCTTTCGGCTGTGCATGGCATTGATGCAAATCAATTAGAAGAAACTTGTTTTAGCAATCCCGATTCTCTTTACTCGATGGCAGAAGCAATGATGTCTGACTTGCCCATCATCCGCAAGCCAGATGACCCGATGTGGCCTGGTGGAATCACCGCTGGCTACGATAAAAATTATTCATCCATTGTTGCGCCGCTTCGTGTGGGTGACCGTCAACTTGGGTTGCTGACATTGGCGCATCATGCTTCGGGAAAGTATGGTCACGAAGCACGTTCTATTGCGGCAACATTTGCAAATTATGCGGCGGTTGCAATTGAAAACGCGCGTCTGTTTGATGCCGCACAAGAACAAGCTTATGCCTCTGCGGCTTTGTTGCAAGTGGCGCAAGCGGTTGTCAGTTTAAGTGATTTGGATGAAATATTAAGTTCAATTATCCGCATCATGCCAATTTTGGTTGGCATAAAACGAGTGGCATTGTATCGTTGGGATACAGAACGTGAAACTTTTTCAGCATCGCATGAATATGGTTTTTCGGACGATGAAGAAAAAATTATGACTGAAAAAGAATTTTCTTTGGATGTCTTTCCATTATTAGGCGTAACGTTGCAAGAAAATAGATTGATTACACAATCACTATCTGCTCAGGCGAAACCAAAAGATTGGTTGCAGATTCAGCCACAAGGTCAAGATGAAGCGGATGTGATGAATGCTGAACGTTTGTTAATCGCCGTTCCGTTATCTATCAAAAATGATTTGTTTGGTGTGATGTTAATCGAAGAAACAGAAAACGGACAAAGATTCCGTTCGCGTCGTATTGAAATTATTCATGGCATTGCACAACAAGCCGCGCTGGCGATTCAAAATGATTTATTGCAACAAGAGATGGTAGTGCGTGAACGCCTCGAAACTGAAGTGCAACTTGCTCGCCAAATTCAACAGACGTTTATTCCCAGCGTTTTACCGACTCATCCCAAATGGCAAATTGCAACGCGTTGGCGCACGGCACGTCAAGTCGGTGGCGATTTTTATGATTTGATTGAATTGCCAAACAACAAACTTGGAATTTTTATTGCTGATGTGGCAGATAAAGGAATGCCTGCCGCATTGTTTATGGCGTTGACGCGAACATTGGTACGCGCGGCAGTGTTGGAAACAAAATCTCCTGCTGAAGCGTTGCAACGTGTAAATGATTTGCTATTGCCTGATACACAACAAGGTATGTTTGTAACGGCTGTGTATGGTGAGTTAGATGTTGAAACGGGAATCTTTACCTATGTGAATGCTGGTCATAACCCGCCGTTTTTGTTGCGAGCAAATAATGAAGTTGAAAAATTATCTCGCACGGCAGTGGCATTGGGCGCAACTGAAAACCCAAACATTAATCAAAAAGAAATTTTATTAAGCGTTGGTGAAACTTTGTTACTTTATACGGATGGTTTAACAGAAGCCTTTTCACCAAATAGTGAATTATTTGGTGAAGCCCGTTTGTTGGATGTAATGAAGTCTTTGAAATTCAATACGCCAGATGAAACCTTGCTAGCGATTGAAGAATGTTTGAATGAGTTTATTGAAGCAGTGCCGTTAGGGGATGATTTGACGATGCTGGCGATACGAAGAATATAGAACCAATCCGCAGATTGGGCAGATTTCGCAGACAAATAAAAAATCTGCGCGTTTCTGCGAAATCTGCGGATAAAAATTTTAGTATCGGTATTGCAAAGCCTGATAACTTTGAAACGCCAAGTACCCAAACAGAAACGCCATGTAAATACTTTGCAGAAACACATAACCTGCAATTGCAATCAAAGCACCGACAATTACAGACAGCCAAAGTGAATTTCGTAATCCATTAATGGGGTCTGTTTGGATTAAGGTATAACGCGCCACATTGCCACCATCCAGCGGGAAGACGGGTAGTAAGTTGATAAACCCCCAGAAAAAGTTAACAAATATAAACATGCCAAAGAGGCGACTTAACATCCCAAATTCATAAGGCAAGATTACATTTGGGATGGGGATGATTCCAAGTACGCTGATGACAAATTGCCCACCGATTCCAATCCCTGCAAGGATGATAACCAATGCTAGTAAAAAACCAGCAAACGGACCTGCCAATGAGATAAAAATATTTTGGTTGGGCGTAAGCCTTGCATATCCGCCATCATATCCATTAGAGATAGGCACTGCCAACCCGCCCATGAGATGTAAAACAACATACGAGTCTTGACCAAACCTGCGGAATGCGAAGGCATGTCCTAACTCGTGGACGAGTATGGAAACAAAAATAACAAAAATCCACATCAGAATACTCAGCGGGTTTAACGATGCTGAGCCGAACAAAATCGCAATCACCCAAAACAGCGGATGCACGCGCACAGGAATCCCTGCGACTGAAAAGTTAAGGTCAAAGCGAGTGGGTTGGGGTATTTGAAAAAAAGGCATATTCATTATCCATTCTGTTTATTTTTTTTACGCAGTTCATTCAATATTGTACTTGCATCATTAAAGCCTAGTGGTATAAAAACTTGTACTACATAAATTAAGTTATCTAAAAAACGAACATGCCTACCCAATACCAGTTTCCTTGCCAAAGTGAAAGGGTAGCAAGAAGAATAAAAGACAAAATTAAATTTGCAATTGGACCACCCAATGCCCTAGTGATATGCGTGGATGATGGTAGTTGAGGTTCATCTACAGGGTAAATTGTTTGAGCATAAAAGCTATACATCCCAAAGCGTATTTCGGTCATGGGGTAGCCTGTCCATTTTGCGGCAACTGCATGACCTAAACTATGAATCAATTCTAAAACATAATGTAAAAGCATTGCCACAAAGCCTAATATAACTGATTCTCCGAATGGAATATCAAGTGTGTAGTAACCAAATAAACTTAAACCTAACCAAATTCCTACAACCCCTATAAATACTGGGGGGACAAAACTGATTTGCAAACCAAAAAATTTGCCAAGTTGAGTTGATTTCATAATACGATTCCTAATCAAAATATAAATTCAAATCTGAACAGTCAAAGCGATTGCCACAGTTGGGGCAACTGACTTTGCAATTCTTTTCGTACATTTCACTGCCGCATCTATCACAAATCCAAATCCTCTTTTCTTTCCATTGAATTGGCTTGAACAAAGCAATATCAAATTCTCCAATTCTCTCTTTCCCTAATCGTTCTACTTCATTCATCACATTTCTTGCGTCTTCTTGAAATTGCTTGACGTTAATTCCTCTGCACACATCATTCCAACCTTGTAACCATCGCTGGCTTCTTTTATAGACTTTAATAGCACCATCATAATTTCCGCGTGTGATGTGTAAATAAGTCACCGCTACTTGTAAGATACCACGATACAAATCACGGACTTCACTTTTTTCTTCATTCCATGCAATTTCTAATTCTTCATGCGCTTCAAAGAATTTTTTTAAGTTAAATAAATACATGCCCTCAATGGCTTTGGGATGTAAAGGTCCATCACAACTTTCTGAATTTCTTCCTGTCATACAATACTCCGTTGGTCGAGCGTTGTCCTGAGTTTATCGAAGGGTAGGGTTGAGACGAATGTCGAAACTCGTATCGAGACCAACAAGATATAAAAGTAATTTTAGTTACAAGAATTATTTACTTAACTGGTAGTCTCGATACGCCGCAAGAACAAGAGCGCGGCTACTCGACCACCGAGTATATAAAATATTACAAATTACCAATTACGCATTACGCATCACGAATTACCCAACTTCCCATGCAACTCCATCACTTCTCTTACACGCGCGCGTAAATTCCCTGCTAGCATTTGAATCGTGCCCATCGCTACTTCAACTCTATCAGACATCAATTCATAAAACGGTTCTTGGTCTAAACGGAATAACAATGTATCTTCCAAAGCGCGTATTGTCGCAGTGCGTGGCTCGGTATCTAATAATGCCAATTCACCAAACACAGCGCGTTCGCCTAAAGTGTTTACAACTCGTTCATCATCCAACACCGCAACTTTGCCATTGACGATAATAAACATACTACTGCCAGATTCGCCTTTCATCACGATATTTTTTCCCGCAGGCACTTCCACTTCTGAAATAATTTCACTCAATTCTGCTAGCGCATCATCAGGCGTGGACTTAAACAAATTGACCGATTTCAAAATCAAAACTTTTTCAACAGTTGAATACATTGGGCTTCCTTTCACACTTAGACAAATCTTTAACCAGCCTTGCGATTTTTCTGCAAGTTCATTCAACGAAATTTTTTCACCAATCCCAATTTTTTTACAAGCATCATTTCCACTTAATTCTTCAGCAAGTGGTAACAAAATATTTTTCACATTGCGTGGCAAAATCGTATCCAGTGTTTCAATGGCATACGGCAGTTTGGCTTCATTCTTTTGCAAAATGATTCTTCGCGCATTCAAAATCGCTTTTCTATTAAACAAAAATATGCATAAATAAAATAATCTATCTCTGATATGATTCAATTCAACGCGGATTGCCTGACTTAACAGATTCATCTCACTGTTAAATTCAACTTCTCTCAAAACAGAATACAACATCCGAACATCCGCCGCTTCTTTCTTGATTTGAGCCTGTATCTCTCCATCATTTTTTTTCTGGCTGACGAATCCACACTCATTCAACGCTGAAAGAATTGCTTTCCTCAAATCATTATCTGAAACAGAAATATATTTTTTGAGCAGTTGAATAGTTTTTTCACCACGAATACTCTCGCATACTTTCGCTAATTTGATTCGCGCCGCTTTTGGGAAAGTTTCATCTGCTAAGCCTTTTTCAATAAAGGATAATGCTGATTCTCCGCTGGCTTGCAGTGCTTTTGCCGCCGCATCTCGCGTGCGGATATTTTTCAGCGCGAGCAAAACCTTTTCATATAAGTTCTCGCTTTTCACTTTTCCGCTAGCGATGATGGCTTCTTTTTTGACATTTGCATCTTCATCATCAAAAAAAATTTCAAGCACGTCTTCAAACCCACTTGACCCAAACCTACGCAAGGCTTGTGCCGCCATCAGGCGATTTTTTGTGAGCGAATGACTCGCTAATTTTTCTAACTTCTCTCTTGAAATCGTAATCCCTTGTTCGCCGCCGTATTTGAGCAAACCAACAATTGCGCCAAATGTATCGGCTGAATTATTTGAGTTGAGATATGGCAGAATTAAATTAATATCTTCTGCACTTAATGCGGAAAAGGCTTGCACTGCCGCACTTCGTGTTTGAGGAAATTCTTCTCGCTCAATTCGAGGAGGTAATTCAATCTTTGCTTGTTCAGGTTTGAGACGTTCAATTTTTTCTAAAACAGAAAGCCTGACATTTGATGATGGATGACCAAGTAAGTTAATCAACTCGCTTTTTAAGTCGGGGGGATTCATTTCTTCCAGCAAATCAAGTGAGTAAACAATCGTTCCATCATATTGGCTTTTCAAACTTTTGTATAAAACCTCAGCATTGATTTCTTCCACGTTGATTAACTCTTCACGTTTGAATCTACGTTTGTTAATGGCTTCAACTAGTTGCTTTGGATATGCTCCTGCAAGAATCATGCTCAATACAAGCCAAGCAATTGCTAAAATTAAATAAACAAGTACAAGTTGAAGTACATCAAATTTCAAAATATTTGAGAGAACTGTAAGCAACAAGCCTGCAATGCCGATTGCGGCAGGCTGGACAATACCTTCACCAATCGCACGCGCCCGCGGACGTAAAGAATCAGATATAGGTTGGTATAAAATCGAAGAGGCGGATTGGTCGAGGGTGAATCCCAAACCCTCGTTGTTAAATTTCCCTGCCACAGCAAACCAGAACAAGCCCAAGGTCCAGGAAGAAGCGAGAAAGCCTGCGCCTGCGAATCCGCTCATAGACAGAATCAAAGCCAGTGGAGTAGTTAAAAGCCCAGCCCACAATCCAAATCTACTAATGATGCGACCCGTCAAAAATGTGTCGGTGATGAATCCTAGTAAACCGACCATGCTGAAAAAATTTCCAATAAAGACGGCGTTATCGGCTGTGTTGGGATATTGAATGGATGCCATGTTGTAAAAAATTGCATCCATGACGAAATATGCCACGCGCCAAATGGCGGCGAGACCAAGCACCAATAAAATAAAACGATTGCGAAATAATGCGCTGAGCGGAGGTTGTTCTTGTTGGGCGCTTTCACTCGTTTGCGGCGCAGATTTTTTCATACCACGAATAATGACCCCTTGAATTAATAACGCAATGAATAAACAAATGGCAATGACGATATAAAGATTTTCTGTGCCAAGCAAATTGACAAACGTGCCAGTGAATGGACCTGCTACAACATAAGAAAGCCACGAACCTGCATTGAGCAAACCAAATAAACGTTTACCCTGACGAACATCAAAAAGTTCAGCGGCGAGAGTCCAAAAAGCGAGGGCGGCTAGATTAATTAAAGTTTGAGTCCAGATGGGGAGAAATAATGCTAACCATTTGGATGGTGCAATGACTAATGCAAAGCGAAGCAATAAAGTGGCAA
>JAEURH010000019.1:307-42500 GCA_016789365.1 Anaerolineales bacterium | reverse complement strand
ATGTAACACATCAATGTTTGCTCACATCGGCAGATATTGAAAAAATTAATCAAATCAAATCACCGATTGCACGTTTCATCAAAGATGCTACGGATGTATATTTAGATTTTTATAGAAAACATGGCATTGATGGTTGTGCCTTGCACGACCCATTAACTTTGGCAACTATCATTGCACCAGAGTTACTCACGTTTGAAGAACATTATGTTGATGTAGATTTTTCAGGTGGCGTATCCAATGGAAATACATTTGCAGATTTGATGAAGGTTTCTAAAAAGCCTGCCAATATGCAAGTGGCTATGCACGTTCGTGGAAAAGATTTTATAAATTTATTTGTTGAGAGGATGAAAGACTTGTGCCAAAACATATCATCTTAGATTCTGACCCCGGCATTGATGACTCACTGGCAATTTTGCTCGCTCTTGCCTCGCCTGAACTTGCCCTCAAAGGTATTAGCACGATTCATGGGAACGCCTCTACTGAACAGGTGACGACGAATGCGCTTTCGATTTTAGAACTTGCGAATGCGAGTCATATCCCTGTGTATAAAGGTTGTGACTTGCCATTGGTGAAAGAGTCATTGCTCAGCCCGGAGACACATGGCAACACAGGCTTGGGGTATGCCAAACTGTCAGAACCACAAACCAAGTTTCAAGGTCAGCATGGAAGCGATTTTATTATCGAAGAAATTATGTTGCATCCAAAAGAAGTCTCGTTAGTAGCCATTGGTCCGTTAACCAATGTCGCATTGGCGATTCGTAAAGAGCCGCGCATTGTGGAAAATGTGAAAGAGGTGTTCATTATGGGTGGTGCGATTCAACACACTGGCAATACAACGGCATTGGCTGAATTTAATACCTATGTTGACCCGCACGCCGCGCATGTGGTCTTTCATTCGGGAATGCCGATGATTTTGACTCCGTTGGATGTGACGTATCAATGTGTTTTCACAAAAGATGATTTGAATCGTTTATTGAAAATTGATTCGCCGATTACAAAATTTATTGCTGATGCAACTCGTTTCTATATGGAGTTCCATGATGAATATCAAAAAATTGATGGTTGTGTGATTAATGACCCTATGACATTAGCCTTACTTTTAATGCCTGAAATTTGTGATTATCAAGAGTTGGTTGTGGATGTAGATATTACGCCGGGCGTTGGGCTTGGCAATACGTTTGCAGATTTTTATAATTATCAAAAGAAAAAGAAAAATATAAAAGTGGCAATGGGAGTACGTCCGCGTATGTTTATGGAATTGTTTTTAGAACGCATGGAAAAATTAGCAAAAACAATTTCGTGACTTTTGAAAATATTTGGTGTTATGATAGCAGATACGAACCATTTATATATTTTATCGGAGGAACCATGTTAGACAAAATCAAAAGCAATTTCAACACACAAACTTGGGTTCTTATCCCAATTGCGATTGCCATCAACCTTGTGGTTGGGCAAATCGTTCTTACGCTCAAATTGCCCGTATTTTTAGACTCAATTGGCACAGTACTCGTTGCTGTGTTATGTGGTCCGTGGGCAGGCGCATTGACTGGGGCATTATCTAATACGATAGCAGGCATTGCACTTGACCCAGGTTGGTTCCCATGGTGGCCCGTTGCTGCAATGATTGGTTATATGGCAGGACGCATGGCTGAATGGGGCTTTTTCAAATCTTGGTGGAAAGTTGTTGTGACTGGTTTTGTGATTGCACTTACTGCTGTGATTGTTTCAACTCCAATTGCAGTATATTTGTTTGGTGGTATTACTGCCAGCGGTTCTTCGTTTATCACAGCGTATTTGTTACAAACTGGTCAAGGAATTTGGCAAGCAGTAGCCAGCACAAGTTTTATCACTGAACCTGTAGATAAAATTACAACCGCCATGTTGGCATTTGCTATCATTTTGGGCTTACCCAAACGCACAGTTGGCGGATACCCCAAAGCCGCAAATGCGGAAGCCGAAGGCGCAGATAGGAATCAACTTTACATTGCGATTGGTGTGGTTGTATTGCTAGTGTTGTTCGCGGCATTCTTGCTCCGCAATATTCTTGGTGGATAAATATCGTAAGGGCGAGGTGACCTCGCCCCTACAATACAAAAAGACATGACACAAGTCATGTCTTTTTGTATTGTATAATCACAACTTATGCATGAACGCCTTTCCTTTTACATCAAACGAGATAGTGTCATTCACCGCCTCAATCCACTCACCAAGTTGGTACTTGTATTTGCATTCATTGGTGTCGCCTTTACATTCCCTTGGTATTGGATGTCGCTTTCTCTCTTTTTGTTTGTATTAATTCCGCTCGCTTTTGTTGCTAAAGTGTCTCGTGAGTATTTCTTCACCGCCACACGCTTGATTCTCCCCGCCGCTGGATTTTTATTTTTGATGCAAGCCTTATTTCAACCTATCGGTGAAGAAATCATTTTTCAATTTTATTTTTTGGATGCAACCCGCGAAAGTTTAGCATTTGCCTTTACAATTGCCGCCCGCATCATAGTGATGATTTCTGCATTTACGCTTCTTTTACTCACAACTCACCCCAGTGAATTGATGTCTGATTTAACACGGCGCGGATTACCCGGTCAATTTGCTTATGTGATTATCTCTACTTTACAAATTCTTCCGCAAATGCAAGCCAAAGCACAAACGATTATTGCCGCACAACGCTCACGCGGGTTAGATACTGAAAGTACATTTCTCAAACGCGCAGGTTCAGTGTTGCCGTTAGTTGGTCCGCTTGTGTTTGGTTCATTGGTTGAAGTGGAAGAAAGAGCCATTGCTATTGAAGCACGCGGTTTCACTTCTAAAAAAGAAAAGACATCGCTTCACGAAGTTCCTGATACTGTTACAGATAAAACAATACGTTGGGTTTTAATCATCTTAATCATTCTCTCTATTTCCTTAAACTTATGGCTTTAGTAAATATTCAAAACCTCACATATAAATATCCGCTCACCAAAACACCTGCGTTGCAAAATATTAACTTGCAAATTGAACAAGGTGAGTTTATTTCTGTCATTGGCGCAAACGGTGCGGGCAAATCCACGTTGTGTTATGCACTCGCTGGATTTGTTCCACATTTTTTCAAAGGTGAAATTTCTGGCGAAATTGAAGTAGATGGAGTCGCATCAAGCAAATCCACACTCGATGAATGGGTTGTGAATGTTGGCTTGGCGTTTCAAAATCCGTTCAATCAAATCAGTGGTGCAAAATATACTGTCTTTGAAGAAATCGCTTTCGGCTTAGAAAATGCTGGGGTTCCACGCGAACAAATGCAAAGTCGAGTAGAAGAAGCGATGAAGTTAACCGGAATCAGCAATCTAGCAGATAGGTCACCTTATTCATTATCAGGTGGTCAACAACAACGCGTCGCGCTGACCTCCATCTTGGTCATGCAACCGAAGCTTTTGGTCTTAGACGAACCGACTTCGCAAATGGACCCGATTGGCACACGCGAAGTATTTAGCGTGATTCATAATTTGACTCAAAGCGGTATGACGGTGGTGATGGTGGAACACAAAGTGGAATGGATTGCGCATTTTGCAACGCGCGTAATTGCATTGAAAGATGGTTCAATTTTGACAGAAGGTAAACCCGGCGATGTGTTAACTTCTGATGTGTTAACTAAAAATGGATTTGGCGTTTCGCGTTATACATCGGTGGCGCGTGAAGCGAAGAAACAAGGCTTGTGGAAAAAAGAAAAATTGCCAGTGACATTATTTGAAGCGGCGGAAGGGTTTAATCGTAATGCGTGATTCGTAATTCGTAAAAAACACTTTACGCATTACGAATTACGTTTCAATTGACATAACATGAACATAAACATCAACAACCTCCACTTTACCTACCCTACTGGTCTCGAAGCGCTCAAAGGCGTTTCACTGACGATTAACGCAGGCGAACAAGTCGCCATTGTCGGTCAGAACGGTGCTGGAAAAACAACTTTGGTTCGTCACTTTAATGGTTTACTAAAACCAACATCTGGTTCTGTCACAATTGGTGATTGGGATACAACAAAATATTCTGTTGCGAAATTGGCATCACGAGTTGGATATGTATTCCAAAACCCTGATGAACAATTATTTTCAAGAGATGTATTAACCGAAGTTGAGTTTGGTCCTAAAAACTTAGGATACACAAAAGAAAAGATTGATGAATTAGTGAAACAAGCTTTGGTTTGGACCGAACTAACAGATAAAACTGAAACCAATCCGTATGATTTATCCCCCACATGGCGGAAGATGGTGGCGTTGGCATCTATCATTGCAATGGATACGCCGATTGTCATTTTTGATGAACCAACCACTGGTCAAGATTTTGCAAACGTCTCACGCATTGCGAATGTGATTGCTGAATTAAAGAAACAAGGCAAAACTGTGATTACAATTACACATGATATTGATTTTTGTGCTGAAAATTTTGAGCGTGTGATTGCTTTGTCTAATGGACAAGTTTTGTTAGATGGCACAACACGCGAAGTGTTAGGTCAAGAAGAAATTTTGGCTCAAACGTATGTTGACCCACCTCAATTAACACGCTTGGGGAAATTATTGAATTTGAAAGAGACTGTGATTAATCAGCAAGAATTTTTGAAAGCAATAAAATAAAAATGGCTGGTTTTCCCAGCCATTTTTTATTCAACTTTCAAATTCGCCATCATCACAATATAACTACCGTCTTTCACTTCCATGCGATGGGCTGAGACTAAGTATTGCGCTTTCTCTTGACGGATGTTCATCAACGCAAGCGGGTGATTTTTTACATAACCACTTCCCCGAAAGGCTTGGAAAAACTCTCCGCGTTCATAAGCATTCCAAATTCCAAGTTGAAGCGGAGATTTCCCCACCACATCTTTTCGTTCATAGCCCAATGACAAAATGAAAGAACGATTCACTTCGGCAATCTTTTCATCTTGCGCGCGCAAAACCATAATTACTGGAATACTATCGCCAGATAAAAGACTATCATCACTCACGCCAAAACTTTTTCTTTCAGCACGTCGTCTTTCAGAAATATCTTCTAAAATAATGGCTTTGCCCAAACGTTGTGTCTTCCAACGTACTGTAGAAATATGTGTATGAAAATAGGCTGGTTCTCGTCCATCAATATTCATCACAACTTCACCGCGCGCCATTGTGTGCGAAGCAATCAATTTGCTTAACATATCCCAAATCGGCAGTGCCGAAGCAGATTGCCCGATAAAGCCTTTGGCATCATCATTGATGTAATAATCAAATGCCTGATTAATATAAGCAATTCTATTTGACTCATCCAACACAATCACAACATCATCGAGGCTTTCCAGAATCGTCTCGCCTGCAATCGGCATAATATCTAAAATGCCGAAGCGCAAAAGCCCAATGCTATAAATAATCATTGAGAGTATTAAGGTAATCGGTGTAATGTCTAAATCGGGTATCGGACTTAACCCCGCCAAATAAATAATATTTCCCGCAAAAGAAATACCCGCGCCTAACACAATAATATAAGATTGGAGTTTAAGTTCTGGCGGGCTTATCAAAGACCAGCGCACCAAAACAATTGAGCCAATTAAGAAGCTAATATAAGAATAAGCAATCCAAACAAAAAAAGCAGGTCCATACTCTAGCGAAAGTAATAAAAAACCACCGCCATCTTTTTGGCTCATACTTGTCCAATACAATTGATGCGAATTACTGGTCCAAACCAATAACACAGTCACAATCGAAAAAAGCCAAACCCAATAAATACGATTGCCTTCAAAAACTTTTTTGTGGCGGGCATATTCCAACGTAAAAAGCAAATACAAAGTAGGAACAGATACAATACCAATATATTCAATCTTTGCCCAAAACAACTGCCATTCTAGTTTGGCACTTGCCAATTCAAATGCGTATGTAAAAGACCAACCGCTCAACGCCAGCAACATCCCCAACAATGGCAAAGAGCCAGGCACGCCGCGTCGTTGCGCCACCACCAAAGCATTAATCAGGCTGATTAATCCTGCTACAATCATCGGGATAACATAAGGGTTACTTTGCCACTGCATAAAATACCGCCGCTTTCAATATGATAGATACAGTTTACATCGAAAAATAAAAAAAGAGAATATCTAATCCATAACGATTTTGAAAGTTTTGACCAAAACCGCCTCATTCTAAGGGGAAAACTGGTTCTTGACCCTACACCTTCTTCTTAACTGACAATTCCTCATAGCCCGAATCATTCTCGTACAATTCCCGCTTGTAGATTACATCCTCAAACTCGGCAATGACAATTTCCGCCGTCGTGTAAATTTTGCACCCGTCCACGAGATGCCCACCTATCGTCTTCCCCTCCCCATCCGAAATTGAAATATGAATATGCGAGCCATGAATAGAAACTGTTCCTGTAATCGAAACAATTTCAAAATGACCATCATATTCGTTATAAATATTTTTATTTGCTAACCGTAATATGGCGTGAGTCAAACTCCCCACAGCAGATAAGACAACGCCTGCTTGAATATTATTTTTGTTCACATACTCTTGAATAGAATCAAATAAATCTTGTTGAGGTTTGAGGCGGAAGGTGTGAGTTTTCATAAAGAAATTCTTAGCCACAGAGAACACAGAGTTCACTGAGTTTTTCAAGAGTCCTTTCTCAATTTTCTCTGTGAACTCTGTGGCTGATTTTGATTTTCACCAAAACATAAATCCAGTCACTGAAAAGAACCAATCAATTAATGGTTGATAAATTTGCAAGCCAAAGAAGGCAACTAAAATTCCTAACATTGCGCCAACGATTACATCGGAAAGATAATGCACACCCATTGTGACGCGAGAAAAAGCTACAAGCGGAGCCCAAAGCCACAGGACAAGTGCCAGCCACAAGGGAGTCAGAAACGTGGCGAGGACTGCAATCATAAATGCGCGCGCGGCATGTCCAGATGGAAATGAATGTGGGTCAGTACTTCTGTAAATTCCTCCCCAATCACCTTCTGGTCTTTTTCTTTTAAAGAAAAATTTTACAGCAAAAACAACCACTGCTAAACCGCCAATGCCGAAGAAAATAACGGTTGCAAATTTTTTGAAAGTGGCATCGCCAAAGAACCACATTGCAATTAAGCCGATTGCCCAAAACCATGAATCGCCAGAGTGTGAAAAAAAGATGGCAATGTTTCGTAACAAACCAGGCTTTTCGGCAATGCGTAATTGACCTGAATATTTTTTATCAAGTTCGATGATGGGGCGTAAGTTCATTTTTCCTTTGGTACGGGGTGCGTCGCACTTTTTGTAAATACATTAATTTTTAGGGTAAGGCTTATTTTCTTAATCAGACAAAACTAAAAAGTAGTGTGCGACGCACTTGCGTTGGATTAATTTTTTGATAAGTCTGCGCGGAGCAGTTCGAGTTGATGCGGTTTATCTACATCCATGCACGGCTCGGCATGATTCCAAATAATGGCTCTGCCTTTGATTCCGATTCTTTGTGAGGCACGTTCTACCAAACCTTGCAAAGTGAATTGACGTGTAAATAATTGAAACAATGTATCTAAACCAATTACTGCGGCTTGGCGTAACGGACTTTTACGATTGCCAATTAATTCTTCCCATGTATCTAAATGGTCTGTCGCCATGCTAACGTGAATGATATTTACGTCAGCACCACAAATTTGCATATCTTTTAATTTTGTATATGTGCGGTTTGAATTTGGAAATCTTTTTTCCATTACTTCGCGCGGACAAACACCATAATACAAATCATCTTTGGTTTGCATACATTCTTTCACAAGCCAATCAACCATGTGACTTTTGACAGTAGGAATATCTGATGAAACAATCATCACATATTCGCCATCTTTATTTAATTCAAGTGATTTATTTACGCCAACCACAATGTTTGCCAACATGCGCCCTTGATTGGGAATGTAATGAATAGGTTTTTTACAAGTTAAATTATCTTTTTCTTCTAAGCCAATTAAAATGATTTGGTCAACTTCTTTGGCATCGCCGAGTGCATCTAACACCCATTGCACCATCGGCTTGCCTGCTACATCAATTAAAGCTTTGGATTTTCCTTGCGAATATTCATAGAGTGGTTCATCGGGTTGGGGTATCCCGCCAGCAGTAACGATTGCGTTCATAGGCTCCTTTGGAAAGTAAACATGTACACAGGTAGATAAGTAAACAGGTGTACTTGTTTCTGTGTTTACTTGTCTCCTAATTCAACTCCTGCAATTGTGGTTCAAAGCCAAGTTTTGTTAACATCTCGCTATATTCATCCCAAGTGAGTGGACGATTTTTTCCAGAAATTGCAACCAATGCGGCTTCCATCATATTGGTTCCAAATGAACGACCTTCTAAAACAGGTGTAGTGGTGACGAGATATTTCACACCCGCTTTTTTGAATAGTTCAACATCTTGTGGTGTAGTGGTGTTGGTGACAATAACTTTGCCACTCAAATCATCTGGCATAAAGCGTTTGATGTAATGACAATCACCAGCGATGACAGTTGCCCACGCATAATATTTTCCAAACTTCGGTGTGCGTTTTTCTTGCTTTTCGCCTGTCGGGTAAATCCACTCAAAAGGTAAGCGACCAGCAATCGGCATTAAAAGAGCCGCGACCAATCTCAATTGCTTCAATGTTTTCACAGCAATCGGAATATCCAAGCCAAACATCATATCGCCAAATAAAGTTTCATAACCAGCATCTACAAAAGATTTGGAAAGTCCCCAACGGTCAACGCCCAATGTAACTAACACTTTACGACCTTTGGAATTAATATAATCACCAATTTTTTTATCTAAAAATTCGGCGGCTTTATTTTCAAGCGTGTTTTTTAATCCGCCACCATCTACCACTGGCGTTTGCTTAATATATTTAATCATCGGGCGAACCGAATAAAGCGGATAAGATTTTCCATCTGCCACCACTTCTAAATCTGCGCCACCTACGCCAAACGCATCTACTTTGCCATCTAACTCTTGAAACTTCAAGGCGGCGGCTTCCATATCACCATCTGTGCCAATGCGTTCAATCCGAACGATTTCGCCAAGTAAATTTACTTCAACTGATTTATTGCGTTTTGATGACCCAATGCTCACGCTGACTGCATGTTTCATAGTGCATTCTCCAAAGATGAGATTTTTTCTATTATAGTACGGATTTAAGACTCAGTTTCAGCAGGTATAGATTCAGCAGGCGGAAGCGAAAAATAAAAAGTTGACCCAAACCCCGCTTCACTCTTGACCCAAATCCTGCCGCCGTGAAATTCGACTATTCGCTTAACGAGAGCCAGCCCCACGCCCGTGCCTTCTGAATCAATATCTAACTTGTTAAACAAGCCAAATATTTTTTCGTGGTGTTCTGGGGCAATCCCCATGCCATTATCTTTCACAAAAAATAAGTGATAGTTATTCACATCCCTACCTTCATATCCAATTTCAATTTCAGGTTTTTTCTGTTCCCCCATATATTTTGCGGCATTATCTATTAAGTTTTGCAACACTTCTATCATACGAGGTTGGTCTACAAAAACAATTGGCATTTTTTCTTGCACTTGCACAGAAGCATTTTTCTCATGAATCCGTCCTTGCACATTTTCGAGCGCCACATGCACGAGACTTTCAAATGGAACTTCTTTCATCTCATTTAGCACCCGCCCAATACGTGAAAGCTCAAGCAAATCTTTTAGGAGTTGATTCATTCTATCGGTTGCTTTTGTCACCCTTTGCAAATCACGCTGAAAAGAAGCCACATCACCATTCAACATACTTTTTTCCATAAACCCCAAAAAGCCGCGGATAGTAACAAGGGGAGTTTTTAAGTCATGTGAAACCGTATAACTGAAGCGTTCTAATTCGGCATTTTTAACTTCCATTTCATGCAATAAACGTTGCCTTTCAATTAATTCTTTTTGCAACTGTTCGAGCAAGCGCGATTTTTCTGAGGTAATGACCACTTGCGCGGCAATGGTTTCTAACATACGAATTTGTTCTTGCGAATAAGCATTGGCTTGTTTCGATTGCACAGACATCACGCCAATGGCTTTATCTTCCAAAATTAATGGAATACCTAAATAAGTTCTCATGCCTACATCGCGCACGATGATGATGTGGTGTTTGGTTTGTGCTTGTAGGTCTGCAATATCTGACACATACACAGTTTGCTTAGTTGAGATAACCTCGCCTGTTAACCCAGGTGTTTTTTTCAAATTACGCGGCGGGATGTTTAAGTCATCATCATCATTTAAGAAAAGCGTATAAGTAAACATGCCTGTTTCTTCTTCATAAAAGCCGACATGAAAAGCATCTACTACAATTACTTTTTTTAATTCGTTTACAAAGGCGCGTAATTCGTTATACAAGTCTTGCCCGCTGGAAAGTGCAAGGCTGAGTTTATACAACAAAGTCATTTCATTGGCACTTTGCCAATATGCATCTTCTACAAATTTTTGCTCGGTAATATCTTGCACTGCGCCATAAATCCCTGCCAAACGATTTAATTTCTTATCCCACAACGGATGCCCATACGAGCGAACCCACCGAATAGCCCCATCTTTACGAACGATACGGATTTCTGTCACTACTCTTTTGTTTTGGCGAAGTTGCCCCATATCCCATTCATCTTGTTTAATATCATCTGGGTGCACAATACTACGCCAATCACCTCGCTCAAAAAACTCTTGATGAGAATAGCCAGTGATATTTTCAAATGCTCCTTCAATCCACTGGTCACGAATATTTCCCTGTTCATCAAAATATACTGAAAAAGCATAGTCAGACATCACCGAAGCAATTAAGCGGTAGCGTTGTTCGCTGGCGCGCGAGCGTTTGTTTGATTCGGCTAAGGTTTCTAACGCGATTTTTAATGGAAAAACAGTAAACGCTAAATTGATAAATAAAATCATCCAATTAGAAAAAGGTGGAAAAGTAAAACGCTGTGGCAACACTACACCCATATTTTTAGCAACAATGAACCCCATGCTTGTTACCAAACTTAAAGCCGCATAAAAAATTGCGCCATTGGCGCCAAACGTAATACCTGCAATCACTGTACCTGTTAGAAAAAATATCAAATCTACACTGCGAATGCCCCCTGAAACATATAAAAGGAAAACCGTCACACCCCACAAAGCAGTTAGCAAAAAGATTCCGCTGGCACGCACATTGCCGCGATGATTCAAAATCATAGCCCCAAGTACAGTTAAAACCCCAATTGCAACAACAATGCCCGTGATTGTCTTTTCACGAAAAATGAAAATCACGCCCAATGTGCCTAAAATTAAAGTGGCGAAAAACATATTCAAATGAAGCACATGCAAAGTGCGTGCGGCTAGATTTTTTTCTTCATCGTCTGGGAAAGATGGGGTTGTAAAAAACTTAATTAAAATATTCATAGTTCTATAGAACAAATTTATTCAGGGGGGTGTGTAGGCAAAGTGAAATAAAACGTGGCTCCTTTTCCGAGTTTACTTTCAATCCAAATTCTGCCGCCGTGTAATTCGATGATTCGTTTGACAAGCGCTAACCCAACCCCTGTCCCTTCAGACTCGGCATCTAGTTTATTGAACAAGCCGAAAATCCGTTCATGATGCGCTTCATCAATGCCGATGCCGTTATCCTGCACAAAGAAAATCGGTTTCCCTGATTCATCATACCCATTCTGCCCAATTTCAATGAGCGGGTTCGCTTCTGGCTTAATAAATTTTGCGGCATTATCAATTAGGTTTTGCATTACTTCCACAATGCGCGGGCGGTCTACATACACAGTTGGTAGGTTTGGATGAACACGCACTCGAATTTCATGCTTCATCAATCGCCCATGCACAATCTCTAACGCTTCGGAAATAATTTCGTTAAACGGAGTATATTCTGATGCTTGCACTAGCCGACCTACTCGTGAGAGATTGAGCAAGTCGCCTAACAAGGTTTGCATTTTGCTCGTCGCTTCCGAGATTCTTTGAATATCGCTCTTCAAACGGACTTGATTATTGTTCATGGCATCTTGCTCTAAAAAGCCAAGAAAGCCTTTAATTGTGATTAAGGGAGATTTCAAATCATGCGATACAGTATAAGTAAAGCGTTCCAGTTCTGTATTCTTGCTTTCAAGTTCTTCAATCAATCTTTTTCTTTCTACTAGTTCATTTTGTAATTCGCTGAACAGACGCGCATTTTCAATCGCAATGGCTACCTGATTTGCGTATGTCAATGCAAGTTCAGCATCTTTTTCGGTAAATTGCCCAGTTGTATATCCATCCAAAGCAATAATGCCAATTAATTGACCTTTGACTCTTAATGGAATTGCCATCCACGCATGAATTTTGCTATGCATATCTTCTGTAAATACAGAGGTACTGACTTGCACATCATCAATCAAAACATAAGGTGCTTCGCCATGTAACAAAGCATTGGCAGGTTCATTATCATTAATTTCAAACCGCATACCAATATGCTCAGATTTTGGTTCTAAGCCACGTGTACTTACAATTTCTAACATGTTTTCATCTAATAATTGCACAGAAGCACTGTTATAAGGAATTACTTTTTCTAGTTGTTCAAGAATTCTATCTATCGCTTCTGACTTATCAAGTGTTTCTACAACAATAGATACACTTTCGCGCAATGTTTCGGATTCAGCATTTTTATTTTCTAATTCTGTAATCAGTTTTTCGCGTTCGGTTTCTACCCATTTTCTTTGGCTAATATCGCGTACCATCACAATGGCAGTTTCATCTGTCACTGGTGAGATGCGTGCCTCAAAAAAACGAGTTTCGCCTTCGTGAGTCAATTCATATTCAAAGGCATGTAATTGTTCTGTGGCGATGGCACGCTCTAATGAAAATAATGTTTGTTCAACAATATGTTCAGGGAAAAATTGATTGACATTTTTGCCAATAAATTCAGAAGGCGGTACCAAAGGCGTAATCTCTGTGGAAGCGACATAATCTAAAAACACGCCTTCTTTTGAAATTTCAAAAATCATATCGGGCATAGATTCGAGAATGGCACGGGTTCTGGATTCAGCATTGCGCAAGGCTTCTTGAATTTGTCGTTGTTCGGTCACATCATAAAACATGGATAAAATACCAGTTTGTTCCCTGAGCTCAATCAATTCATAGAATGCAATAACGGAGCGAGGCTGATGGGTTTTATAAGTTAAGAACTGATAATTGGGGTTGGTTAAAGAGCGTTTGGCTTTTATATCGTTTACAAATTTTTTGCGGTCTTCCGTCAAATTCCACATATCTAATTCTTGTGCCGTTTTACCAAGCGATTCTTCAACTGAATATTCTGTTAAGTTCCAATAGGCTTGGTTGGCATCTAACAAGCGGCCCTCTTCTAACGTGGTAATACAAATTGCCACAGGGCTGGCTTGAAATACTTTACGAAATCTTTCTTCGCTCTCTTTGAAAGCCCGCTCTGCCTGACGTAATTCAGTAATATCGTAAAACAGACAAACAATACAAAGTTGATTCTTTAAGTTAATCAATTCATAGTAAGCAAGCGAAATACGACTAGTTGGAAAAACCACTTCAACATTTGATAAAGAGCCTTTTTCTTGTAGTTCTTTTACAAACTCGGCGCGGTCTTCTGGTTTTTTCCATAAATTAAATTCTAGCGCAGAATGCCCTAGCGCTTTTTCGGGGGTTAGCCCAGTAATTTGCCAAAAGGCTTCGTTGGCTTCTAAGAAGATACCTTCTTCTAATGTAACAATAGAAATAGCAACCTTGTTGTTGTTAAAAACTTTTCTAAAGCGTTCATCACTGGCGCGTAATTCGGTTTCGATAATTTTTCTTTCAAGAATCTCTGTTTGGGCTTCTTGATATAAACGGGCGTTGTCTATAGCAATGGAAGCGAGGGCTGTTATTTTTTCTAATAAGGTTAGTTCTTCTTCTGTAAATTTTTTGTGTTTTCCAATATGTGCAGCGACAATTACGCCAATGACCGTCGCCCCAGACTTAAGCGGTGCACATATAACACTTTCAAAGCCTATGCCTTCAACTTCCACAATTCTGCCTGACCACTGACTATAATTCTCAACCATCATGCTTTTGCCACTTGCCCATACATTGCCTATAACACCGTAACTTTTATGGGTTAGGATTTCATTAAATTGTGAAAACTTGCCATTTCCAATTTCTTGTTTGAGCGCAGAGTCATCTGGCAAGACCAAGTGTAGTGCTACTTCTTCTGTATCGAGCAAGTCACTGGCGCGTGCAATAATGGATTCGAGGAGTGGGTTCAGTTCCAGTCTATTAACTAAGCCTAACGTCGTTTCATTAAGTGCATTAAGATATTGAGCTTGAGTTTTTAATTTTTCTTCGGCTAATTTTCTTTCGATAATTTCAGTTTGGGCTTCTTGATATAGGCGGGCATTGTCTATGGCAATGGAAGCGAGGGCGGCGAATCGTTCTAGTAAAATTAATTGCTCTTGGGTAAATTCTCTTGCTTCTGTAGAAGCAATTGCTAAAATGCCAATCACCTTATTGCCAGATTTTAGTGGCACACAGGCAACTATAGCAAAGCCTGTGCCTTCTAAATGCGGTATCTTCTCATCCCATTGTTCATATTGTTTCACCACAACCGTTTTGCCTGTTTTCCAAGCTTTTCCAGAAGCACCAACATTTTCGCCAATCACTGTACCGTTGAAAGGCGCAAATTTACCTAACCCAATTTCTTGACGTAGTGCTGAGCCGTCTTGCAATACTAAATCTAAGGCTACATTTTCTGTACCAAGCAAATCGCTGGCGCGAGCAATAATCGATTCGAGGAGTGGATTCAATTCAAGACGATTGACCAAACCTAATGCCGTTTCATGAAGAGCAGTAAGGTATTCTGCTTGTAATTGAATTTTTTCTTCTGCCAATTTTCTTTCGGCGATTTCGATTTGGGCTTCTTGATATAAGCGAGCGTTATCAATAGCAATAGAGGCTAAGGTTGCGAGCCGTTCCATGATGATTACTTGTTCGGCTGTAAAATCTTTTTGATTTCCTATCGTAGCAACGGTTAATACCCCAATTACTCTTGAACCAGACTTAAGCGGCGCGCCTAATACTGCACCAAAACCAACATATTCTGCTTCAGGGTCTCTACCTTCCCATGAGTTGTAATCTTGTGCATGAATTATCGTTCCACTTTGCCAAACTTTTCCGATCAAGCCTTTACCTTTGGGGGTAAATTCACCATCATACCCAGCAAAGATTCCAAACCCATGAACTTGTTTCAAAGTTGATTCATCAGGTAATACCAAATCAATTGCAACGTGTGACGTGTTCAGCAAATCGCTGGCGCGAGCAATAATCGATTCGAGGAGTGGATTCAGTTCCAGTCTATTGACCAAGCCCAAAGTAGTTTCATGAAGCGCGGTTAAATAATCTGCTTGTAGTTGTAGTTTTGATTCAGCGCGTAATCTTTCTTTTAATTCCACATTTGATTCTGCCAACGAACGATTCATAATGTAAACAAGATAGTAAATCAAAACACTCGTGATAACGAATACAGCAGTTAAGTCGCGGGCATAGTTAAGCGGTGGGTCTAACTTAAATTCATGCAGACCTATATAATGTTGATAGGCAAAGTACCAAATTGCAACAAGGCTAAAAGCCCCTACAACAACACCTTCACGCCAGCCTAGCATGAGTGCCGCAAGTAAAATTACAGCCAAATGAGAAATTAATGCCACATCCCAGAGCCCATCTGCTTGTGCGGCTTGGTATGTCATTGTTATCCAAATTAATGTAACGGCAAAACGCCCAGCAAAATGAACATATCCTATGCGGATAATGACTTGCATAATCAGGATAATAAAGACAACTAGTGGAAATGTATAAGAGGTTGAGCCGCCCACCCATGTTTGCGTACTGATACGATTAACAATAAGTACCAGCATAATCACAATCACAGCCCAGCCAAACCCATTCAAAATTCTCGCAAGGCGCGTTTTGTCTGGATCTTCAAAAATGGGTGAGGCAAAAAAATGGCGTACTTTGGCTAGCATCATTTTGATTATAGTACAAGGAACGGAGTAAAATGGAGAAAAAAATTATGGAGATTCCATGACAGAACAGAAGTTTCGTAAAGAAAAAGATTCGCTTGGTGAATTAAATGTGCCAATCAATGCTTTGTATGGCGTGCAAACACAACGCGCTGTAGAAAACTTCCCCATCAGCGGATTGAAACCGTGGCGTGCATTTATCTGGTCAATTGCGGCAGTGAAACGCGCGGCGGCTTTGGTTAATTATGATTTAGGATTATTCAACGATAGAGAAGTGGACGGAAAACGCTTCACTGCCAAACAGATAGTTGATTCTGTTTCAACAGCCGCCACTGAAGTGATGGCTGGTGAATGGGATTCGCAATTCGTGGTTGAGCCATTTCAAGCAGGTGCGGGGACAAGTCATAACATGAATTCCAACGAAGTGATTGCCAATCGCGCTACACAAATTTTAGGCGGCGAACTTGGAAAATATATTGTGCATCCAAATGACCATGTCAATATGGCGCAATCCACCAATGATGTGATTCCAACTTCGATTCGTTTGGGTGCTTTATGGCGTGTGGATGAATTAATCAACGCGCTTAAAAATTTACAAATCGCATTAGAAAATAAAGCAAAAGAATTTGATGATGTGATTAAGTCTGGTCGTACACATTTGCAAGATGCCGTGCCAGTGCGTTTGGGTCAAGAGTTTGGGGCGTATGCCAAAGCCGTTGAACGAGATATTGAAAGAATCAAAAGGTCTGCCGAAGGGTTGAGAAGATTAGGCATTGGCGGCACAGCCGTTGGTTCTGGATTAAATGCCCACCCTGATTATCACAAAAACATGGTCAAGAAATTATCTGAAATTACAGGTTTGCAATTGTACGAATCAGATAACTTATTTGAATCCATGCAATCGATGGCTGATGCGGCGGATTTTTCCGCTTCATTGCGTACTACGGCTATGACTCTCGTGCGCATCGCCAATGATTTCCGCCTCTTATCTTCTGGACCTTCCACTGGTCTTGATGAGATTCGTTTACCTGCTGTTCAGCCTGGTTCTTCCATCATGCCTGGCAAAGTGAATCCTGTTTTAGCAGAAATGTTAGACCAAGCCATGTTTCATGTCATTGGTTGTGACACAACGGTTGCTCTCGCCGCGCAAGCAGGTCAATTGGAATTAAATGTGATGATGCCGATTATTGCACATAACTTATTTGAAATGATGCAAGTGATGATTGGTTCTGTCAATGCCTTTACAGAGAGAGCCGTGAAAGGTGTAACAGCCAATCGTGAAAAAGCCGCTGGCTGGTTAGAGAAAAATGCAATTGTTGTGACTGCGTTAAATCCAGTCATTGGGTATGCTCAAGGCGCGGCATTAGTAAAAGAAGCATTAGCACAAAATGCTTCCATTAAAGAACTTGCGATTGAAAAAGCAAAAGCAGGTGAATTAAAACACCGTGATGAAGATAGGAAAGTTAATGTCGAAGAGATTGAATCCGCTTTGGGTGATTTGGGCAAGTTGACCGATGGTGGAATCGTTGGCGGAGTCTCTGGCGGCGGGTAAAAAATATTTCACCACAAAGTGTCACGAAGGGACACAAAGGTTTAAATCTTTTCCTTTGTGATACTTTGTCTCCTTTGTGGTAAATAAAGAGTTTATCTGATAATTCTACTTCTCATCACAAACCGATTCACTCCCCCAAAGCGGTATTTATAATCTTCATCTCCCCGCATGAAGTCAAATTCATAGCGTCCATTGTCACAACACCACTGGATAGTATGCGATAACAACACCCAGCCTGGCGATAAATCCATGTGACCGCGACTCACGCCAGAGTTGTAACCCCATAATTTATTTTCGTAATCAAAATTCAAAGAAGCGGCGGTTTTGACTCCGTCAATTTCTAAAAAGCCAAGCCACAGATAATTATTTTTATAAGCCTCGTGCAAAACGGCGGTCATTTGCTCACGCATGGCGGGATGTAAAAATTCCGCTTTGTTAGGGTCTTGAATCATTAACTCAAAAAAAGTATTGATTTCTTTTTCAATATCGGCATCTTGACCCACCAAAACAAACTTGACATTTAATTCAGATTCAGCCGCACGGCGCATTTTTCGTCGAATCTCATGGCGTTGTTTTTTTTCTATGCGAGATAAATAATCTTCAAAACTTCCATTCAATGCAACGCGTGGGGTCGGGCGATACACTTCTTCGTGATGAGTCCAGCCACGTTTTGTCGCTTCTTCTTTTAATGCAAGCAATGTCGGGGAATCGTCAGGTAAGTTATACCAATCTATTTTTTTCCAATCGTAGGGGCGGGGTTCTCCTGCCCCAGTTAATTTAGAAGCGAGAAAATCAAGTAAACCTGAAATAAATTTTGCATGGTCATCTTTTTTGACAATCACATCTAAATAATCTGAAATTTCAATACTACCATTTAATAAAAGCGCGGGTTCATTTTCGTATGTTGCAATAAAAAGCGGAGCAATTCCAATTAATTGATTATTTTCACGAGCAGTGACCAAAAGCAGTTTTGCATCTTTCCATTCGCCGCCGCCTTTATGTTGCCACCAAGTGTTTTGATATTCGTATCTTAAAAAAGGTGTATCTTGTATTGAGTTCTTTAATAAAGCATTCCATTCGTTTGAATCAATTTGTGAGAAATCATTGAGAAGTGTATAGTTCATAGGTTAAATTTTACCAGTTATAATGAAGCGAAATCAGGTCACAATCTTACATGCCACTTGACATTCACCTTTCACCACTTTATCGCATCGGCGGGCAAGAAGAGTCAAACATGCCAGGTGTGCTGGCACTCAACCCACCAAAAAACGCCGCACGCGGACGCGAAACAGACCGCCTCATTGTTTATTTATTGCTGGCGGGCAATTCCACTTTTACAACAACTGAATATAAAAAATTAGCCGAAGATGCCGCGCAAATTTATTATCAAACGCCACGCGCTACCACCAGCGCGTTAAAAGCATCGGCAGATTTTGTAAATAAAACTTTGCTTGAAAAAAATATGACCACCAGTGCTAGCGGAAAATATGCACTCGGATATTTATTGCTTGCTTCGTTTCGCGAATCGCAATGTATCTTTTCAATCAGCGGACCGATGCAAGCGTATATCTTCAATCAAAACGAAACCAAACATATTTTTGAGCCAAGCGTTTCAGGCAAAGGTTTGGGGTCAAGCCAAAACACGCACATTCATTTTGCACAAACAGATTTGAACGTCGGCGATTTGATGTTGCTGTGTGGCAAAGTTCCTAACGCATGGTTAACCGCGTTGAAAGATACAAAACTTTCTTCATTAGATTCGATGCGCCGTAAATTAACAACAATCACCCATGATGATTTGAATGCAGTTTTGATTCAATCTGCTGTTGGAAGCGGTGTGTTTCGTTTTGGAAACTCTTTGAAAGAAGAAACACCGCCCTTCGATACGGCTTCGCCACTCAGGACACCGCCTCTTGACTCTAGCCCCAGCCTGCCTGCTGAACCACAAGTTGATTCTTCCTCCGCGCATGTTTTGCAACCATCGGCGTATGCGATACCGATGCAAGAAAAAGTGGAAATACCAAAACCACGCGAATTTCCTGCGTCTATTCCGCGGGCTAAACCGAAAGAAAATGTTGAAGAAACAGAATCAAATATCCCCGTAGTCAATGAGGCGCAAGAAAAAGTTGCTGAAGAAGTTGAGAAAGAAATCATCACGCCACGCGAACCATCTGAAAGGACTCGTCAGACAGCAAAAGCAATCGTAACGAGTATGCAATCTGCTAGAAAATTAAGTGAGACGTTTGGCGAACGATTCAGAAATTTTCTACCACGTTTATTACCTGACCCAAATGTTGATGAAAACTCAACCGTTTCATCAAATACATTGATGTTGTTTTTAGCAATTGTCATTCCATTGATTGTGGTGACACTCGCCTCTGTGGTTTATTTAAGATACGGGCGCAGTGAGCAATATGATACGTATTTGAATCAAGCCAGACAATGGCAAGCACAAGCAGTTGCGCTGACAAACCCAATTGAAAAAAGAAAAAGTTGGGAAAATGTTTTAATAAATGTTTCGCGCGCTGAAGAACATCGCGTAACAACTGAGACGATTAACTTACGCAACGAAGCCAATTCAAATTTAGATACATTGCTTGGGTTAACGCGAATGCAATTCAATCCCGCGTTTAGTGCCAAGCCCGGAATCAATATCAGCCGTATGGCGGCAAGTGAAAATGCTTTGTATTTACTTAATGCTGAAAATGGAGAAGCCTTACGCGCCACGCCTGCATTAGGTGGTGGTGGCTTTCAATTAGATTCGACATTTAATTGCAAACCCGGCAACTATGGCAATTATCGAGTGGGACCATTGGTAGATATTTTAGCGTTGCCAACCATTGGTGGCTTAATTGATGCCAGTTTGTTAGGCATAGATGCCAGCGGAAATTTGTTGTATTGCAAATCAAATAAAGTAGCAGAAGCGATTCCTTTGCCAACACCTGATACAAACTGGGGACGTGTGACTGGCTTTGTATATGAAAACGGAAATTTATATGTGCTAGATTCAACCTCGCGCGCGGTGTGGGTTTACATTGGCAAAGACGGCACATTTACAGACCGCCCATATTTCTTTTTTGGTCAGCAAACACCCACACAAGACACAATTGATTTCATTGTCTCTGGCGATGAGATGTACTTACTCCATGCCGATGGAAGGTTATCTTCTTGTTCGTTCAGCCGTATTGATGCGAGCAAATCCAATTGTAAAGACCCACTGCCGATGGTGAATCCATTCCCAGCCTATCAAGATATTGATTTGTTTGGCGTGGCGCATTTTACGCAATTGATTTTCGCCGCCCCACCTGACCCGTCTATTTTGGTGCTGGATGCGGACGGTCAGAGCCTGATGCGTTTCGCGCCGAGAAGCATTGAGTTGCAGAATCAGTTCCGCCCGACAGTAGGACGCGGAAACCCAATCCCAACAGGTTCGGTCAGTGCCGTAGCGGTTAGCCCCGACCATGTGTTGTATTATGCAGTAGATGGTCAAGTGTATTTCGCAGTCAATATGCCATAGGAATCATTCACCAGAGGTAAACGGAGATAAACATAGATTGTTGGTAAATATGAATAAAACTCCGTTTATCTTTGTTCATCTCTGGTTAAAAAATAATTTTCAAGCAATTTAACTGAGTGTAAAAAAGAGGTTGTATGCTTAAATTTTTCAATCGCCTATTCAATGTTTTTCGCCCTGCCCCGCGTGGCTACCCCGCCAACAATACCAGCGAGCCTGCTTATGTCACCCATAGTAAAGTATTAGTCATTAATTATGACCCAATGATGGATAGCGGTGTAAAACTTTCAAAACACCTGAATTGGCACAACATTGCTGATTTAATTGAAGGCTTCGTCAGCGATATTTTAGAAGCGAGTAACGGTTTAGCACGTTATGAAGTTGTGGAAAGAATTGATGTGAATGAATTTCCCGCCAAAACCGACGGCTTCCGCTACACGCCTCAAACATATTTGGATGTGTTGAATCGCGTTGCCACGCCGCATATTCCGCAAGAAGTTAACTACAATGCCATTTTGAATCAATTTAACATCTTACAACGAATCGCCAATAATGAAATTGACGAGGTGTGGATTTTTGCATTTCCGCACGCTGGCTTTTATGAATCAACCATGGGTGGACCCGATGCGTTTTGGTGCAATGCACAACCGTTAGCAAATGCATCTGCTAGCAAACGCCGTTTTGTTATCATGGGTTTTTCGTATGAAAGATTCATTGGTGAAATGCACGAATCATTTGGTCATCGTGCCGAATCGATTATGGAAAAAACATTCAGCAAAGTATCTACTGATAAAAACTTGTGGAATCGTTTCACACGCTACGACAAAATTGCACCGGGCAAAGCCGCTTGCGGAAATATTCATTTTGCACCAAACAGCCAAAGCGATTATGACTGGGGAAATAAAACACCCGTCAAAAGCGAGTGCTTTGATTGGTTATTAAACTTCCCGAATTTCAAAAATGATATTCGCATTGTTGATTCATCATTATGGGGCGGCGGCGAAATCCGCGCCCATCATAAATGGTGGTTTAATCATTTTCCGCGCGTGGCAGGCAGGCAAAATGGAATTGCCAACAATTGGTGGCAATATGTGGTCAACCCGCAAAAGGTGATTGTGTAAATAAAAAAACTTCGTGCTGAAATGTACGAAGTTTTTTTATCAATAATTTAATATTTTTTTTCACGTATTTTCAGTATAAAATTATTAACAAGTCTCATGTTTAACCGTCCGGATATTTATGTGCCTTGGATTTATCTGGTCGCTGCATTTCCATTCGCTTGGTTGGGGTTATATGCTTGGCGCAGGAGACCTGCCATTGCCGTCACTTCGTTTGCACAGGTGATGTTGGGTATGTCTGTGTGGACAGTAACATACAGCCTAGAATTATTTTCCAATTCAATTTCTGCTAAGATTTTCTTTACTCAAATTCAATATATCGGTGTGGCGGTTGCCCCAATAGCAATGTTCTTCTTTGCACTTGAGTTTGTAGGGAAACGTCATTTACTTACCACTGGAAAAAAGTTGTTGATTGCTGTCATCCCTGCGTTTGCGATAGCACTGGCATGGACAAATGAGTTTCATCATCTGATGTGGGATGACGAAACCCTTACCGAAGTAGCAGGGCTGATATTACTTCAACTTAATTTTAAGACTTTCTTTTGGGTTCATACTCTTTATACCTATGGTCTTTTGATTATTGCCAGCATTGTATTAATCCTAGAATTTATTCAAAGGCCGGGGGTGTATCGCGTACAAATTAGTTTTGTAATTGTGAGTATCTTCTTGCCATTGGTTGGTAGCGTGCTTTATGTAACCGATAACGGTTTTATCAAAAATTTAGACCTGACACCTTTATTCTTTCTGCCGATGGCGGTAGCACTTTCTTGGGGAATTAGTAAGTATCGTTTATTAGAAGTCCTTCCTTTAGAACACATCACTATTTTAGAAAATATGAAAGATGGTGTGATTGTGTTAAACCCGCAACAAAGGATTTTATACATTAATGCTATGGCTGAACATTTGTTAAATACATTAGAAGAAAAAGCAATTGGCCAGCCGTTTGAAAAGATTTCACCAATGTATGCGAAAAAATTGCTACCACACATATCACAGACAGATGTTGAAACCGAAGTAACGGTTGGGGAGGGCAAGCATGCACGAGTGTATGAATTAAGCGTGTCTCCCGTCACAACGCCAAAGTTGGGGGAGAATTTAATCCAACCAGATAAGATGCTCGTTTTGCATGATATTACTGAAAGAAAAGAAGCAGAAAAAATGTTGCGACGGCGTGAAATGGTGATGTCATCGATTGGCTTGGCGGCAGAACAATTTTTGCGTGAGTCGGCTTGGGAACGTAATATCCCCGGCGTGTTAGAGAAAATTGGGCAAGCGGCGGACGTAAGCCGTGTTTCGGTTGTGATGAATTATCTTGATAATAATGTGGTTCATTCAAGCTTGTGTTATGAATGGGCATCGCCTACTGTCACCCCGCAACTTGATAATCTTTCTTTGCGACATGTGCCTTTAAGAAAAAGCGGTCTTGGCAGATGGGAAGATTGGCTTTCGCAAGGTTTGGCAATAGATAGCATCATTAAAAATTTGCCACAAGAAGAGCAAGATTTTTATAAAGGGAGAGAAAGCCTTTCCATTGCAGTGGTGCCTATCTTTGTTGATTTTCGCTGGTGGGGGTTTATCGTGTTTGACGAATGCAGATATGAACGAATTTGGAGCGCTTCTGAATTAGAGTCATTTTATTTGGCGGCAAATATTTTTGGTGCGGCTGAAACGCGCGCGCGTACAGAACAAAAATTACTTAACCGTCAGCGCACGCTGGCATTGTTGCACGAAATTGTGGAAATTTCCTTAAGAGCCGCTGACATAACAGAAATGGCAAATATTATTGTAGAGCGTTTGGGTGAATTAGTAAGTGCCAATGGTTGTTTCTTAACTGTTTGGGATGAAACAAATAAAAGCCCAATTCCAATTGCCGCTTATGGACCACAAAAAGATATTTACACTTCTATACAAACTTCACCCGGCGAACGCACATTCACCGAAATGGTATTACAAGCCGGGCATACACTGGTCATTGAAGATGCCGCCAAAGATGTAAACATTCATCAGCAACCTGCGCAAACACAATCTGTTTTGGTGCTTCCACTAATTGCTGAGCAAAAAAAATTAGGTGCGGTTATTCTCACTTTCAATCAATCGCATAAATTCAGTGCTGACGAAATCTCCATTTGTGAGCAAGCCTCTGCTTTGGTTGCATTGGCTTTAGAAAAATTCCAAGCCGTAGAAGAAGCCAAACATCGCGCAGTTAAATCTGAAAACCTTCGTAAAGCCAGTGCCGCAATTAGTGAAACCTTAGAGCCTGAGCAAGCCATAGCACGAATATTGGAACAATTAAAACTAGTGATTCCTTACGACAGTGCTTCTGTGCAATTGGTAGAAAATAATGAGTTGAAAATTGTAGGCGGCAGTGGTTTTGAAATGATTAAAGAAGTGTTGGAAATGCGTTTCCCAATCCCGGGGGATAACCCCAATACTGTAGTCATTGAAACAGGCAAGCCTTATGTTATGGGCGATGCACCATTGAAATATAAGGCATTTCGTGAATTACAAAATCAGCACATTCATTCATGGCTGGGTGTACCACTCATCGTGCAATATAAAACCATTGGCTTGCTCGCAATAGACAGTGCTAAACCAAATAGTTTTACAGAAGAAGATGCAAACTTGGCATTGATATTTGCAAATCAAGTTGCTGTAGTGCTTGAAAATGCACGCATCTTCAAAGAAAAACAAGAGCAAGCCATCATTGACCCGCTAACTACACTTTACAATCGGCGCGGGTTAATAGAATTAGGGAAAATAGAATTTGAAAAATCTATCAACGCAAACAAAAAATTCTCAGCCATTATGGCAGATGTTGACCACTTCAAAAGCATTAACGACACGTATGGTCATGATGTTGGTGATACGGTATTAAGAGAATTTGCTTCCAGATGCAAAAAATGTGTGCGCGAAATGGATTTAGTTGGGCGTTATGGTGGCGAAGAAATTGTGCTTCTACTTCCAAATACCGATTTGGATTTAGCAATTAACATTGCAGAACGTTTGCGTTCTCTCATTTCAAACACATCATTTAAAATTTCAGAGACGCTGTCAATCAATATCACCGCAAGCCTCGGCGTGGCATGTGTAGATGCAAACACATTAAGCCTTGATGTTTTGATAAACCGTGCTGACCAAGCCATGTATATTGCAAAGCACAAAGGTCGAAATCAAGTTAAATATAATATTTAACGATAAGACCAAATCTGATAAAAACCCAACTTTCCATTTTCTCCATCAGATAAAAATTCCGCTTCGACTCTCATTTCAACTTGGGTTGCTAACCCCAGCAAATCGCTCGCTGAAAAATGGTGGGCATAACGCAAGCCATCTCCTCCACTACGCCAATCTAACAAATAATCATTTTCATCAACATCATTTTTTGTCAAACCAACTTTTCCCCAATCTTGAATTCGCGCTTTCAACTTTTCACTATTCAAAAACTGCCAATTTGATAAAATAAATCTTCCATTCGGTTTAAGTAATGTTTTTACAGTTTTCAAAATATCTAATCGAATTTCATTTGACGGAATATGATGTAGTGTTGCAAACATTGTGATGATATCCCATTTGCTTCTTTCTTCTTTCCACTTTCTACTTTCCAAAGATAATTTCGTTAGGTCAACCTCTAAAAACTCAACTCCACTTAAAGACTCAGCATCTTGAAGCAGAGGCAGGCTGAAGTCTACACCGAGAAGCGGTGCTTTGTGACCAGATTCAAATAACTCGTTAAGAAAATGCCCGTTGCCACATCCTAAATCTAAAACCGATTCATCTTCTTTAATGGTTTCAAGAATTTTCTTTACGCCTGGTTGCAAACGCTGACGAGTAGCGGAAAAAGAATCACCAAAATCATTATAAAATCTTCGATTCAGTTCAATTAACTGTTTTGCAATGTCTGAATTCATGTGGCGATTATAACGGTATAATGCGCGCATGTTATCGGCACAAAAAATAAAAAGACTTTCAGAAGAGTTTGAAGAGAAGACCCCGCAAGAAATTATTGAATGGGCTGAGACGCGCTTTTCACAAAATATTGCTTTGAGTTCGTCGTTCCAAACACAATCGATGCCGTTGTTGCACATGGCAACACGCATTATTCCGAAATTACCAATTTTCTTTATTGATACGGGTTATCATTTTTGGGAAACCTTGATGTTCCGCGAGCAGATTGCGCGTGATTGGGATTTGAATATTGTGGATTTGTATCGTGATCATCGCTGGGATGCGTATGCACGTCAGCGCACGAGAACGTTGCCATTAGAAGATGCAGACTTGTGTTGTCATATTCATAAAGTGCACCCGATGCAAACTGCTCTGCAAAACTACAAAGCATGGATTAGTGGCATTCGGCGCGACCAAACTTCTGTGCGTGCCAATGCACAAATTTTAGAATTGCAAAATGATGGCTTGCTGAAAATTAATCCATTGTTGAATTGGACGAAAGCAGATGTGAAACAATACATGGAAGAAAATAGTTTGCCGTCGCATCCATTATTTGAAAAAGGGTATCGGAGCATTGGCTGTGCGCCATGCACCATAGCCATTGGCGTTAATGACGATGAACGCGCAGGTCGCTGGACTGGGCGCGGGAAAGTAGAATGTGGCTTGCATACGGATATGTTTAAGAAGAAAGGTGTTTCTGAGATTCAACAGAAAATTGAGTTAGAGATAAAATAGAGTAATGGAATTTTTAGAACAAAGACAACGCTGGAAGAAAATAAACGCACTCACTCCGCAAAAATTGGAGTTGGCTCATCGCGTCTTAAATGAAATTCGAGAAGGTAAAGACGTAATGAGTGTGCTTCGTCGTAATCCTTTACAAGATGGCGGGTATTTGAATAAAGCGGCATTAGTCGCGGCTTATAACGAAATGGTTGCATCAGGAAGCATTGAACCGGATACCTCTTTGCTGGAAAGAATCCGCATGAAGCCCATGCGCACGCTTTCTGGTGTGACGACTGTTACGGTTTTAACCAAGCCATATCCATGCCCGGGGAAATGTATTTTTTGTCCAACCGATGTACGAATGCCAAAAAGTTATTTGCCAGATGAACCCGGCGCGATGCGTGCTTTGGAACATCAATTTGACCCATACACACAGGTTGCATCACGTATTCAAGCATTAAAAAATTTAGGTCATCCCACTGACAAAATTGAGCTATTAATTTTAGGCGGCACTTGGTCTTCGTATCGCAGAGATTATCAAGAGTGGTTTGTGAAGCGTTGCTTCGATGCCATGAATGAAATCAATGAAGAAAAATATAAACTTGAACCGCAAGAAAAATCAAATAACCCTGATGTGGAATTAAAAAAAGCACAGGCGATTAACGAAACATCGAATCATCGTAATGTCGGTTTGGTAATTGAAACGCGACCTGATGAAATTAATCCTGATGAAATTAAGTGGCTTCGTCATTTGGGCGTCACCAAAGTTCAACTCGGTGCACAAAGTTTTGATGACCATATTTTAGACATCAACAAACGCGGGCATGATGTAGAAAGTACACGTCAAGCAGTAGCTTTGCTCCGTGCGGCTAGCTTCAAAATTGTTTTACATTGGATGCCGAATCTTTTAGGTGCCACGCCTCAATCTGACCGTGAAGATTTTGCCAAACTATGGACTGATTTCTGCCCTGATGAAATCAAGATTTATCCAAATCAATTACTCGCCAATGCCGAGTTATATGAATATTGGCAACGTGGTGAATTTCATCCGTACACAACTGAGGACCTTGTAGAATTGCTTGTAAATATCAAACCAACGATTCCACGTTACTGTCGTGTCAATCGCGTCATTCGTGATATTCCTGGAAATAATGTTGTCGAAGGAAATACACGCACAAGTTTACGTCAAGATATTCAAACTGAAATGAAAAAACGTGGAACGAAATGTCAGTGCATTCGTTGTCGTGAAGTAAAAGGTAAAACTGTAGAATTATCTTCTCTGACATTACATGATGAAATCTATTCAGCAGGCAAAGCAGAAGAACATTTTATTTCCTTTGACACAGCCGATGATGGACTCGCTGGTTTTATTCGTTTATCACTGCCAAGCAAAGAATCTCCTGAAACAGGTTTGTCTGATTTGAATGGTGCCGCATTGATTCGTGAAGTGCATGTCTATGGTCAATCGTTAGCAGTCGGTGCAGAAAAAACTGGCGCGGCTCAACATGTTGGACTTGGTACACGTCTGCTTGAAGAAGCAGAAAAAATCGCCAAGCAAAATGGATTTGAAAAATTAGCAGTCATATCCGCTGTTGGCACGCGTGGATATTATTTGGATAGAGGCTTTGAACGTGGGGAATATTATTTAGTGAAGAAGATTTCTTAAATTATTCTAGGTAGGAGAAAACAATGGAATATACAAGATTAGGTTCAACAGGCATGAAGGTTTCACGCATCTGTCTTGGTTGTATGGGATTTGGTGACGCAACCCGTTGGCTTCATAAATGGGTGTTGAATGAAGAAGATAGTCGCCCTATTATCAAAAAGGCTTTAGAGTTGGGAATCAATTTTTTTGACACAGCCAACATTTATTCCATTGGGGCAAGTGAAGAAATTCTCGGGCGGGCATTAAAAGATTTTGCCAAACGTGATGAAGTTGTGATTGCTACCAAAGTGCATGGCAAAATGTCTGACGCGCCGAATAGTGGTGGACTTTCTCGAAAAGCAATTATGAACGAAATTGACAATAGTCTGAAACGACTCGCAACAGATTATGTAGATTTATATCAAATTCATCGTTGGGATTATGAAACTCCCATTGAAGAAACAATGGAAACATTGAATGATATTGTTCGTGCAGGCAAAGTTCGTTATATTGGTGCATCTGCTATGTGGGCTTGGCAATTTCAAAAAGCATTGCATGTAGCTGAAAAACATAACTGGTCTCGCTTCGTTTCCATGCAAAACCATTTGAATTTGATTTATCGTGAAGAAGAACGAGAAATGTTGCCACTTTGTCGTGACCAAAAAATTGGATTGATTCCATATAGTCCACTCGCTTCAGGTAGATTAACTCGTAATTGGTCTTCGGAAACTACACTTCGTTCTGAAACTGACCAAATTCAAAAAAACAAATATGATGCCTCTGCTGGCATGGATAAACAAGTTGTTGAAAGAGTTGCAGAACTTGCAAAAAAACATGGAGCATCTCGCACGCATATTGCCCTCGCTTGGTTATTACAAAAAGAACCAGTCACTGCTCCCATTGTTGGTGCTACAAAAATTTCGCATTTGGAAGAAGCGATTGGTGCTTTGTCTATTAAGTTAACATCAGAAGAAGTTAATTATTTAGAAGAACCGTATGTGCCACATCGTATTGTTGGGCATCAATAAATATTTGAAAGTAGAAGATAAACGGTAGACCGTAAAGAATGGTCTATCGTTTATTATTTAATTAAGAAGGTATAGGATTAACGCTTTCTTCTTTTGCCCTATTTTCAATACTCATCACATCAGGGATAAAGAAGCCTGCCAGACCCATTAGGATACATGTAACGCCTGCTATGATGAACCACGGCTGAATTCCAAAACTATCTGCAAATGGACCTGCGATAATTAATGCAATTGGAGAAACTAGCATCGCGGCGCTCATAATGAACGCAAAGACTCGTCCTTGCATTTCGGGTTTGACCACTGCTTGTAATGTCGCTCCGTATGAGCCGTTAATTATAGGAAGTAAAAGCCCCATCGTTGTATTGGCAATGAGAGCAATGATAAACATATCTGGTTTGACCAAACCAACAATGACCGTCGTTAGACCCATCAATGCCAAACCCGTTTGAGCAGTGGCAACTTTTTTCTTGAATCCGCCCCACACACCGAGGATGACTCCGCCAAGAATATTGCCGAGGGCAAACAGAGCAAGCCACAATCCAAGTTGTGAAGCGTCTCCGTCAAAATGATTCTTAATCAATAATGGAGTCAAAGGTTCGGTGGCAGTATAGAAAAAGTTAATCACCATCACTAAACCTAATAACATTACGAGACCGCGCCAAGCCATGATGTACCGAAAACCTGCGGCGAAATCTTGCCAGAATGTTGAAGGCTCGTTTGAACTTCGTTCAGGTTGTGGAATTTGAAAAAATAACAAAATGACGATGGCAAGAATTGCAGTAGAAACATCAATGCCGAGAATGCCTTCCATAGATAACACTGCAAGCAGATACGCGCCAAGTGGAGCAGAAATAATATTCAAGCCACCATGTAAGGCTTGATTGAATCCTTGCACGCGCGCGAGTTGGTCTTTGGGGACAAGCAACACAACCGATGCGCCAAATGCAGATTGATGAAACCCGCCAGCCACAGCACGAATAAATAAAGCGACGTAAATATGCCAGACTTGAACAATGCCTAAAGCAAAAAGAAGGGCGAGGATAAACGTAGCAATTGCAACAGTAGCATCTGCGGCGATGAGAAGTAATCTACGATTGCCTCTATCTACCCAAGTTCCAATGAAAGGTGAAAGCAGGACTGTTGGCAATAACCCCATCATGGAAGCGATTGCTAATGTAGTGGCTGAATTTGTTTCTTGTGTGAGATACCAAATGATGGCGAACTGCACCAATTGACTGCCGAGTAATGAAAGTGCTTGACCTGTCCATAATGTGTAAAAACGCCTTGCCCAATTTTGATTTGTATTTTCCATGCGTCACCTGTGATTATATTTTGTTGATGTTAATCTTAATCGGAATTTGTCACAACCTACTAGAGAATTGAGATATACAATTCAACTTATCTCTTGACAATAATAACGCGAAGCGTTATTATTGTGTTTGATGATTAAAACCCTTGCAGCCAAAGAAACTGAAAAATTATTTCAACGTCAAAAGTCTCGTTCTTTGCCAGCAGATATTCAACGAAAAGCCAGAATGAAGTTAGAAATTCTTGATGCGGCAGAAAAATTAGATGATTTGAAAGTACCACCAGGAAATCGTTTAGAAAAATTAAGTGGTAATCGTGAAGGTCAATATAGTATTCGGATTAATCAACAATGGCGCATTTGTTTTCGATGGAAAAATAGTGATTGCTATGATGTTGAAATCGTGGATTATCATTAAGGAAAAAATAACATGACGAACAAACTCACCCCTATTCACCCAGGCGAAATTTTGCTTGAAGAATTTTTAGAACCGATGGGCATTAGCCAATATCGGTTAGCAAATGATATTAACGTACCTCCACGCCGAATCAATGAAATTGTTTTAGGCAAGCGTTCTATTACACCCGATACAGCACTTCGTCTTTCGTTATTCTTTGGACTTTCAGAACGTTTCTGGATAAATCTACAAACACGTTATGACATTGAAGTTGAAAAAGATAAACTTGAAGATAGGCTAAAAAAAGAAGTACAGGTTTTTACCTCAGTATAAAATCAGGCGGCGAAACAGCCGCCTTTTTGTTTAAGTGATATACTTCATTAGTAGAACATTTTTTCTTTTTGAATTATTAGAAAAAATAGCAAGAATCGGGTCGTGAAAATATTTCCCCAAACATATAATCATAAAAAATTAAGAGGTTGCTTTGTTGGGCTATTGCTCTCCTCGCAACGACATAATCAATAAGGAGCAAAATTGAAAACAAAACATTGGATTATTTTTCTTACTCTCGGATTAATCTGGAGTTCATCCTTCATGTGGGTCGAAATCGTCATCCGCGAATTAGGCGCAATTACACTTGTCGCCTATCGCGTGTTATTTGGATTATTATTTGGCATTGCCGTTGTAATGATTCAAAAAATAAAATTACCACGCACCTTCAAAGAGTGGCTTCCGCTTTTTGTGTTGGGATTAACCAACCTCGCCATTCCATTCTTTTTAATAACATGGGCACAGTTTTACATTGACTCAGGAGTCGCTTCGATTCTGGATGCAACAGTGCCTCTCTTTACTATTCTCGCCGCGCATTTTATTTTGCAAGACGATAAAATGACTTTACCTAAAGTGTTGGGGTTAATCATTGGCTTTATTGGCGTTGTAATTTTGATGATAAAAGATATTAATGAAGGCACAAGCACAATTCTTGGTCAATTGGCTGTGATTTTAGCCTGTGTATTTTATGCGGCAAGTTCTATCATTGCTCGCAAAACAACAGAGGATACACCCGCTGTGTTACGCAGTGTTGGCTCATTAATCTCTGCTACGGTTGTCATGTGGGTTGCATCATTTATGTTTGAGTCACCTATAAAAATTCCTACACTTCCAATCACATGGATTGCTCTAGCATGGCTTGGCATTCTTGGCTCAGGCTTGGCTTTCATTATGCTGTTTTATCTCATTCACGAAATTGGACCCACGCGCACCACCATGGTCACATATTTATTTCCGCTAGGTGGTGTTACACTTGGCACAGTTGTTTTGAACGAACCACTTACTTGGCAAATTATCACAGGCGCAATATTAATTATTGCCAGTTTAGTTATCGCAAATTGGAATACAAAATAAATGAGTGAACATAAGTCAGGTTTTGTAGCAATCATCGGCAAACCCAATGTTGGTAAATCAACATTGGTCAATGCGTTGTTGGGTCAAAAAATTGCGGCGGTTTCGCCACGTCCACAAACCACACGAAAAAAACAATTGGGTATTCTCACACTTCCGAATGCCCAGATTGTTTTTGTAGATACACCTGGCTTGCATAAATCAAAACATAAATTGGGTGAATTTTTAAATCAAGAAGCACAAGAGGCCTTAGATGGTGTGGATTTGATTCTCTGGCTTGTGGATTCATCCTCCTCCCCAACCGATGAAGATATATCAATCGCTGACTTACTAAAAAAATTTACGCGTCGGACTCCGCTTGTGCTTGTGTTGAACAAAACAGACCTTCTCTTGGCTGACGATTTGTTTGCGCGTGAAAACGAATATCATCAATTAGCAAACTCTGCTACCCTGATGAAAATTTCCGCAAGCAAAAGGCTGGGGCTTGGAGAAATGATTGAGAAACTGATTCAACTCCTCCCCAAGCGTGAAGCGGAATATCCCGAAGACCAAATCACAGATTTGTATGAAAAAGAAATCGCCGCAGATTTAATCCGCGAGGCGTGTTTGTTAAAGTTGCGTGATGAAGTGCCACATAGTTTGGCAGTGCGTTTGGATGAATTCAAGGAACGTGAAAATGGCATGGCATACATCGCTGCCACACTTTTGGTGGAACGCGAATCGCAAAAAGGAATCGTGATTGGCGAAGCCGGCAAGATGATGAAAGCAATTGGTTCTGCAGCGCGAAAAGAAATAGAAGAGATGGGCGGACGAAAAGTGTTTTTGGAGTTGCGTGTGAAAGTGGAAAAAGATTGGCGTGATAACCCGAATGCGTTAAGGGTGTTGGGGTATACCAAGAAAAAGTAATGTCGTTGCGAGGAGCGATAGCGACGAAGCAACCCCTTATTTATATAAAACACTACATTACTAAAATATATTTACCAAAACATGAGATTGCTTCGGGCAAAGAGCAAGTGCGCCCTCGCAATGACATATCATCTTCCCTTCAACGGTTTAAATCCTTCGCCCAATGCTTCATGCGCTGTGCCAATGACCATAAACGCTTCGGGGTCAACTTCATTGACAATTGTTTTGAGAAAAGAAACTTCTGAACGATTCACGACGCAATATAAAACAGGGCGTGAGTTACCTGTATATCCGCCTCTGCCTTCGAGATATGTAATGCCGCGTTGAAGTTCATCAAGGACACGTGTTGAAACTTCATCAGGTTTATCAGTGACAATCATTGCTGTGCGAACTGTGCCACCACCTTCAAGAACTGTTTCAGCCACAAGCCCGCTGACATATAAAGCAATCATGGCATACAGTGCTTCTTTCCAACCGAAGACAAATCCTGCGGAAAGAATCACAGCCGTATCAACAATTAGATAACTTTGCGTGGTTGGGATTCCGCGCCAGTTGCTTAAGATGCGAGCCAGAATATCTGACCCTCCGCTTGTGCCGCGTGCGCGATAGACTAATCCATAACCAATACCACTGACAATGGCTCCATATAATGAATTCAGAAAAATATCGCCGCTTAAATCATCAATCAAAATTTGTGAATATTCTATAAAGATAGGAATCTTCAAAAGTAAATCGGTTAGTAAAGAATATGTGACGATAGCAACAGCAGTTCTCATGGCGAATTTGAATCCGCCGAGAAAACGCCAGCCTAATAAAAATAATGGAATGTTGCCAATCAAGACCATTAAACCAATGGGCCAGCCTGTAAAGTTATTAATCAATTGTGAAATGCCGCTGACTCCGCCAGAGGCTAAATCGGCGGGGATAAAAAATAATCTCAAACTTACTGCTTGAATCAAACTGGAAATAAGAATTAAAGCATAATCACGAATGGTGGGTAAATATTTTTTCATGGAATTCCTTTTCAATCTACCATTATAAGAGAAATCACCACAGAGAGCACAAAGAACACGGAGAAAAACAATTTAAGCCTTTGTGGACTCCGTGACCTCTGTGGTAAATCTTTAACTTTCAACCTTCAAACCTGTAACCTGTAAACCCATAGTAAAATCCCACCCTATGCAAATTAAAAAATGGCAATTCTGGCTCGGTGTTTTCATTAGTATTTTATTTATCTGGCTCGCTTTACGTGGGCTAAAACTCGATGAATTTTGGCAAGCAGTTCAAAAAGCGAACTTTATTTGGCTACTCCCTGCAATCGGCGTGTATTTTATCGGTGTATGGATTCGTGCTTGGCGTTGGCATTATTTACTCAAACCAATTAAAGAAATTCCAACCAAAACAATGTTTCCAATTACGACGATTGGTTACATGGGAAATAATATTTATCCCGCCCGCGCAGGTGAAGTATTACGCGCTGTAATTCTCAAACGAAAAGAAGGTGTGCCTGTCTCTGCTTCGTTAGCGACGATTATCGTTGAAAGAATTTTTGACGGCGTGGTGATGTTGGCATTTGTGTTTGTAAATTTATCTGAACTGGCAAAATTAACCAGTGCTTCTGGTTTTGTGGGCAATATTCAACAAGTGGCAATTATCGGCACTGGCGTTTTTATTGGCGCATTGATTATTTTTTTACTCGCCGCCATGTTTCCACAAGTGACTGCGAAACTTGGATTATGGTTTATTGAAAGATTAACTCCACAACGATTTCATCAAAGAATCATTCGCATGATGAATCGCTTTTTAGATGGACTCGCTTCCCTCCGCTCCCCACTTAACGTGTTAATGGTTTTTGTGACCTCAACATTCATCTGGCTGTTAGAGACTGGCAAATATTGGTTCGTGATGCACGCCTTTGATTTTCAAGTCTCATTCTTTGCATTGATGTTGATGAATGGCATTGTCAATTTGGCAACCACCATTCCATCTGCGCCGGGTTATATTGGCACATTTGATGCGCCCGGCATTGCAGTGTTAACTGCTTATGGAGTCAGTCAAGCCACTGCGGCGGGATATACATTGACTTTACACGTCGCGCTTTGGCTTCCAATTACTCTCCTTGGTGCGTATTATTTAGCCAGAGAAGGAATCAAGTGGAGTGATGATTTGAGAGGGGAGGTAGAGAAAAACGAATGACAATTCGCATTTATATAGATTGGTCAGGAGACCCAGGCTTTAAATTTAGACAAGGCTCTTCGGAATTATTAGTGATTGCAACACTTATGACAGATGAGGAACTAAGTCTCAATGGCTTACGCTTTAAATTGTCTCTGCCAGAAGATTATGAATTTCATTTTGCAAAGACAAATCGGCATATTCGAGAAGAGTTTAGAAATTTTATTCACAATGAATTAGAGATTCCTGCGGTAGTTGTTCTGCGTGCTGATAAACAACGCTTTTCTGTCACGATGCGTGAAAAAAGAGGGGAGCAAATTATTGCAGATTTGATTACACATTGTATTGTCAATTTACCTTTTGAATTATTACAAAACTCAACTTTGTATTATGACGGAGAAAAAGAACAATTGTCATTTAAGAATACATTGCGCACAACGTTATCACAAGCACTCCGTCAGCAAGTTTTTCTGCGTGCTATCAAGGCTGTATCTGCCAGTCGAAATGATGGTTTACAGATTGCAGATATGCTTGCAGGTTTTATTCGCAATGATACTTCTGCGATTCGCTCTAGTATGGTAAAGGTAATTCATTACCCCGATTAAATAAAAGAACCTGGCTAGTTGGGGTTGTTTTTATACAGGCTTACTTTCATCACCTGAAACCCAACCCGCGTTTTCACGCGACTACACCAGGTTACTTACTATTCATCATACACCTCAAAAAATATGGTGTCAAGCGCGAGGGTAAACTCAACGCATTAAAACAGGCTTGCGTTATACTAAGAGGCGTAAGGTAAACCTCAATGAACCCAGCCGAAAACTTCAGAAAAAATAAATTGCGGATTCTCATCGCCGATGATGTGCAAGAGACGCGGCGCAATACGCGCTTGATGCTGTCTGAAATTGAGTATGTCGAAGTGGTGGCGATTGCATCGAACGGCAAACAAGCCGTAGAAATGACTGAAGAACAACGCCCGGATATTGTTATTCTGGATATCAACATGCCAGAAATGGACGGTTTGACGGCTTTCAAACATATTGTGCATAGTTTCCCCGGCACAGGTTGTATTTTTATCTCTGGTGAAAAAGATGCGGTTATGGTTCAAAAGGCAGAAGCGATTGGCGCAAATGATTTTTTGGCAAAACCATTTACGATTGAAGAAATAGAAGCGTCTATCAAAAAAGTAGTTGAAAACGTGAAAATGAAGCGACAAAAAATCGCGCAGTCGAATCAAGTGCATCTTGAGAAAACTGTTTCGTTGGAAGAGTTGGCGAATGAATATCTAAAAGAAGGGCGCACGGATTCACAATCTACGCAGTTGTTTGAGCGTTTGGCACAAAACCCAAAGTGTGACATCCGTTGGTTGGAAGCCTTGGCGATGATTTATGCTGTACAGGGCGAATGGGGCAAATTGAAAGTGTTGGCTGAAAGAATAGAGAAAATTAAAAAATAATATGTCACGGGGATTGCTTCGTCGTGATGCAAAGCATCACTCCTCGCAATGACGTAAATGAGGTTAATGAATGAAAATTGCAATTATTGGAGCAGGATATGGCGGCATGGCTGCCGCATGGGATTTGAAAAAAGCAGGTCACGACGTTACCATTTTTGAATCGGCGAATTATGTAGGCGGATTGGCAAGTGGTTTCAAAGAACCGCATTGGGATTGGTCTGTCGAAAAGTTTTATCATCACTGGTTTCAATCGGACAGTGAAATGCTGGGTTTGATTCGTGAATTGGGGTTGGAAGATAAGGTGATTTTCCCGCGCCCATTGACGGTGATGTATTACAAAAAGAAATGGTATCCATTTGATTCGATTATCAATGCGCTTCGTTTTCCTGGACTTGGATTTGGGTTAAACAAAATCCGCTTTGGGTTTGTGGGACTCTTTTTACGCCTGACCAATAATTGGCGTGCATTGGAAAAAGTCACTGCACACGAATGGATGTTAAAGTATGCTGGCAAACAAGTCTATGAGCAGATGTGGAAGCCGTTGTTAATTGGAAAGTTCGGACCGTTTTATAAAGACGTCAACATGGCGTGGATGTGGGCGAGAATTAAAGCAAGAACGACAAGGCTTGGAACATTCGAAGGTGGCTTTCAAAAATTTGCAGATTTATTTGGGGAGAAATTACGGGAATTGGGAGTAGAGATTAGACTCGGAGTTAAGATAGAGTCGTTGAAACAAAATCAAAAACAAATTGAAGTGCGAAGCGATAAGGGAGTCGAATCGTTTGATAAAGTCTTAGTGACCACATCTCCCAATTTGATGGCGAAGTTATGTCCTGACCTTCCTGAAAATTATTTGAAAGGTTTGTTGGAGTTGAAATCGATGGGGGCAGTGGTGATGACGTTATCTTTGAAACATACGTTATCGAAAGATGGATTTTATTGGTTCAACGTGCCGAAGGAAGAGGGCTATCCGTTTTTGGCGTTGGTGGAACATACCAATTTTGTTTCGAGTGAACATTTTGGCGGTGACCGTATTGTGTATGCGGGTGATTATTTGGAATTGGGTCACGAATATTTTTCGATGAGTGATGATGAGTTGTTGGAAAAATTTATTCCCGCCTTTCAAAAATTTAATCCAGAATTTTCACGTGATTGGGTCAAGAAGATTTGGGTGCATAAAACCAATTACGCGCAACCTGTGCCGTTGGTGAATCATTCAAAAAATATTCCCGCGATTCAAACACCAATTGACGGTTTGTATTTCGCTTCGATGAGTCAGGTGTATCCGTGGGATCGTGGGACAAATTTTGCTGTGGAGATTGGTCGTAAAGCGGCGAGGATGATGAAGTAAAAGGAATGGGGAATAGTGAATGGTGAGTGATAAGTAGTAATTGGTAATTAATGTAAAAGAAACTATATTAGATGGAAAAGTTTTGTGTATTTTGTGGAAATAAACCTAAAAACAAGAACAATGAGCACATAATTCCAAAGTGGCTTATTGAGCTTACTGGTGACTCTAATCGCACGGCAGATTTTGGCCCTATTTGGAACTCAAAAACACAAAATTTAGAGTTTAGAAAATTTGCATTTGATCAATTTCAATTTCCAGCATGTGAAGATTGCAATATAAAATATTCAGACTTTGAAACAAAAGCAAAAAACATTGTCGAAAAATTATTGAATGAAGAAGAATTAAACAACGAAGATTTTTCAGTTTTCTTAGACTGGTTAGATAAAATTCGAGTAGGTTTATGGCTTGGATATAATTATTTACAAAAAAACTTATCAGATGTTTATCCGAATTATCATATCTCAAAAAGAATTGGTATTAAAGACAGAGCAATTTTTATTTACAAATCCGACTCTAAACAATTAGGGATTAATTTTGCGGGTGCTAATACACCCGCCTTTCAATATCTTCCTACTTGCTTCAATCTTAGAATAAATCAATTTTGTTTTTTCAATTTGTCAACAGATTTTTTAATCTCTAAAAATCTAGGACTTCCTTACTCAAAAGAAGCATATTATACAGATAGTCAGGAAATACAATTTGTTGTTGAAGGAGGGAGAAATCGAATTTTATATCCACTTATAAAAATAGCCTATGACAAGAAATGTTCAGAGATTTATCAATCAATCTATTCCCATAATATAAAAAGTAATATTGAATATTTATATAACAATGATTATACAAAGTCAATATCAAAAAATTTTGAAAAAGGAATAGGGAAAGTTTTAATTGCAGGAAACAACAAAATAAGAGAGTATCCTACTGAACCATCCAAGTCTTGGATTCCTAAAAATATATGGAATTTACCTGAACTAATTGATATGATTGGTAGGCAGGTTCTTAATTCTCAAATATATTTTATTAATAAAAGTGCTAAATATAACAATATCAGTTTAGAGAAAAGAAATTTAATAGAACAACAACTTGAAACTGCAAAATCGGTTAATAGAATGTATTTAAAGTTTATGAACGAAGATTGAACAAAACCCTTTCTTCCACCAGACTTCGGAGGTCTTTAAGACCTCCGAAGTCTTTTACATTTTACTTCAACAGTGATTTTACTCGGCTAAAAATAACAATAAAAATATATTGACAAACGATAAACAACCTGTTACAGTGTACTTACCTATTCCTAAACCAAAAACGAGGTATTTTTTATGAAAAAAGGTTCAACACTATTCTTGAAAGTTGTCATTTGTCTGATTGCAGGTGTAGCTTTTACATGTCTGGTTTGGTTTCCGCAACTGGAAGGCAGAGCCGCGAATTTAGATTTAATCAGCATTTATAAAGACCCGATGATTATTTATGCTTTCATCGGTTCAATCCCATTTTTTGTTGCCTTATATCAAGCCATTAAACTTTTGGGCTATGTGGATAGCAATAAAGTTTTTTCTCAATACTCAGTCGATGCTGTCAAGAATATAAAATATTGTGCACTCGCATTCAGTGGCTTCATCCTTCTAGGAATCTTATACATCAATTTATTTATCAAAGGTGAAGACTCAGCAGGTGTCACTGCCCTGAGCATTGTGATTACTTTCGCTTCTATCGTGATTGCAACTGCCGCCGCTGTTTTTCAAAGACTTCTCCAAAATGCCATCAACATAAAATCAGAAAATGATTTAACGGTCTAAGGTGGCATGATGATCATAATCAATATTGATGTCATGTTAGCAAAGCGAAAAATGAGCGTCACTGAACTGACTGAAAAAGTTGGCATTACCATGGCGAATCTTTCCATCTTGAAAAATGGAAAAGCAAAAGCGATTCGTTTTTCAACACTAGAAGCAATCTGTAAAGCATTAGATTGTCAGCCGGGCGATATTCTAGAATACAAAAGTGAGTAGATTAACGTTCTGACTTCGCCTCTTTCTTAACTTCAATCTGGTGATGCACTTCCAGTTTTGATTCCACCTGCACGTTCGTAATTCACCACGATCACACCGCTTGAACCGACGATGCTTTCAGTCACCTTAAACGCGGCGGGGATTGTGCCATCCGCAAATAATTTTTTTCCACTGCCTAATGTCACTGGATATATCATTAGCCAGAATGTATCCACCAAATCATGCTTGATCAATGTTTGAAGCAAATTACCACTTCCCCACACATGTAAATCAGGTCCATTTCCTTTTTTGAGTTCAGAGACTTTTTGTGCGATGTCTCCACTTAAAAACACGGATGGGGTCCAGTCACTCGTTGTGCGCGTGTTTGAAGCGACGTATTTTGTGGCAGTCATCACATTCTGCCATGCATCCGCATGTTGGGGCCAGAACGGTTCCCAAATGTCAAAAGTTTTGCGACCCAATAACAAATCAAATTGTGAATTCATTTGCTTTCTTAATGCTTCACCAATATTTTTATCAGAATATGCACTAATCCAACCACCATAAGCAAATCCATTACTGGGGTCTTCTTGTGGTCCACCAGGGGCTTGGATAACGCCATCCATAGAAATATGTTCAAGCACAATAATTTTTCTCATCAGGATTCTCCTTAAACAAGACTTCGGAAGTTTACTAAACTTCCGAAGTCCTATATCTATCTATATTTTACTTCAACAACGATTTCATTTGATTGTAAATAAACTTCGTCGCAAACTTGGGATTAAACCTGCGCAGGAAGTCCATAAACTTCGCATCTGAACCTACGAAGACGCTGTAACTATCATTCTCAATGGCATTGACGATAATCTCAGCGGCTTTGTCTGCTGGTAATACTTTGAATTTACTTTCTTCAGCGGTTCTTTCGCCGCCCGGAATTGCTACGCCAGAGTTAGCAGTGATATTTGTACCGACTGCGCCGGGATAAATCACCGTCACTTTTACATTAGTATCTAACAACTCAGCATACAAACCTTCAGTAAATAATTTCACTGCGGCTTTGGTTGCTCCATAAATCGTTTGCCCCGGCACTGGCAAATAACCACCCATGCTAGAGGTATTGGCAATATGTGCCACTGGACGAGTTAACAAGTGTGGCAAAAAGGCTTTGGTCATATACAACACGCCATATAAATTGACATTCATCACGCGTTCGATTGCAGAATAATCTAAATCTTTGAATCTCACAAACGGTTGAATAATGCCTGCATTGTTGATAATGCCATCTACCACGCCAAATTTTTCAATCACTTTGGCAGGCAAGGCTTCCACTGCGGCTTTATCTGCAATGTTTACCACAGCCGTCGCAAGATTTGCTTTCTTATCACCTGCCAGTTGCACCGTCTCTTGCAAGGTTTTTTCGTTAATATCAACTGTAAAAACTTTGGCACCTTTGTTGAGCAAGTTCAAAACTAATTCACGACCCATCCCACTCCCACCACCAGTTACAACAAGTACTTTGTTTAGTACTTTCATTTGAAGTCTCCTTTCGATAATCAGGTTTTCAACATATTTGCTACCTATATTATATCGTCAGGTATATTCTAAATTTTGTAAGAATCATATATAAAAAAATTCCTGAACAAAGTTCAGGAATTTTTAGGAGGTTATTTATTCTCCACGACCATGCGCATTCGGACTCCAATCACACAAGTTGATAAAAGGCGTAGTTTT
>JAEURH010000019.1:0-297 GCA_016789365.1 Anaerolineales bacterium | reverse complement strand
CTTCAACAAAGAAGGATTTCATTAATCCGTTTGGATGTGCATACGCACCTTCAAGTTGATAACCCGGTGCCCAAGCATAAGCGTAATATCTACCAGCAGGGACAAGAGCGCTATAAGTAATTTGATTCTCTACAATTGCAAATTGGATGCGTTCGCCAGTGTGTGCATTTTCCAAGTACAACGTCATCGCTGGATTAAATTCGCTTGGGTAGCATAAGTTACCACCAACCGTTCCATGTGTTACTGCTTGATTCTTAACTCGGATATCTACATAAAATGCAATGTTGGCTTTATCAC
>JAEURH010000199.1 GCA_016789365.1 Anaerolineales bacterium | reverse complement strand
AAACCATCAGAGATGACTCCGTTAACCGCTTTGTATTTAGCAGAACATTGTTTTAATCATTTGCCTGCGGGTGTTGTCAATGTAGTTACAGGCTATGGTTTAGAAACTGGTGAACCATTAGTAAAACATCCTGATGTGCCAGTGATTGCATTTACTGGAAGTTTAGCAACGGGACAAAAAATTGCAAGCATTGGCGCGCCAATGATGAAGAAACTTCATTTGGAGTTGGGCGGTAAAGATGCAACTGTGATTGCCGAAGATGCTGACCCTGAAATTGCGGCAAAGGCTGTGGCGTATGCGGCTTTGTTAAATGCTGGTCAAGTGTGTACAAGCACTGAACGAGTTTATATTCCCAGACGTGGTGGAGCGAAATTTACAGAAGCGATTGTGGAACATGTCAAATCGCTTCGCATCGGACCTGGAACTGATTCTGCTACGGATATGGGTCCTATGATTGGAGATTCATATCGTGCTAAGTTTGAAAAACATATTGCGGATGCAAAATCAAATGGCGCAAAAGTTTTATTCGGCGGTAATAGACCCAAACATTTATCCAAAGGATTCTTCCACGAACCGACAGTGCTATCTGGCGTTGACCATTCTATGGTTATCATGCGTGAAGAGACGTTTGGTCCTGCTGTTCCAATCATGGAATACACTACATTTGATGAAGCCATCAAATTAACCAATGATTGTATGTTTGGCTTGGGTGCTGTATTAATTTCCAATGACCCGAAGAAAATCAAGCAATTTTTTGATGATGTCAAAGCAGGGACGATTTGGATTAACGACCCGCTCACCGATAATTACGCCGGTCCATTTGGCGGGATGAAATATTCAGGCGGCGCGCGCGAACTTGGTGAAGTCGGCTTGGATGAATTCCGCGAAGTGAAACATGTGCATTGGGATTTCAATATGGAAGATAAATCGTATTGGTATCCCTATGGGAGAGAGTAGAGAACGGTATTCAGTATTCAGTATTCAGTATTCAGTATTCAGTAATCGGTGAAGCCGTGAAAGAAATTTCATGGCTTTTTGTTTTGGTGAGTCCGCTTTAGCGGGCTTTGTAGGAATAGCGCGGGGATTCATCCCCGTGCGGGCATGGGGAGAGGAAAATGCCACCGAAGCAGAACCAAGCCTCAATCAAGAAAAGAAGCGAGGTAACAGCCTGCAATCCAAATTGAAAAAAACTGCAACCTTTTCTAAAAACATGCGTAAAATAAGTTGCAGAAAGTAATCTAAGGAGAATCGTGAACGAGGAACAAAGCTGGGTCATTCAGGCGCAACAAGGTAGTGATGAGGCGTTTACAAATCTGGTAGAGACCTATCAGAAGCCTGTCTTCAACTTGTGCTATCGCATGTTAGGCGAGCATGAGTTAGCAGAAGATGCCGCTCAAGAGACCTTTTTACGCGCCTACCAAAATTTATATCGGTATGACTCGAAGCGCCCGTTCGCCACTTGGTTGCTCTCGATTGCCGCGCACTATTGTATTGACCGTTTGCGCCGTAGAAAATTCTCGATGTTTTCGATGGATGCCGAAGATGATGAAGGCAATACGATTGACTTGCCAGATTTTGATTCGCCCAACCCCGAAGCGGAATCTATTAAAGGTCAAACACAAGATAGAGTGCATGATTTATTGAAAGGTTTAGATACAACAGATAGAGCC
>JAEURH010000198.1 GCA_016789365.1 Anaerolineales bacterium | reverse complement strand
TAACAACTCCTTGCGCGTGTAACCAAATAATTCGCAAGCCGTTTGGTTAAAATCTAAATATCTGCTAGTTTCAGGGTCAATCACAAAAATAGCATCATTCGATTCATCCATCAACTTTCTAAATTCGATTAATTCCGCTTCGGCTTGTTTGCGTTCAGTAATATCAATGAACACGCCATGCACATATTTTGGCTTCTTATCTTCACCATACACCAAAACAATTTCATCACGCACCCAACGCCATTTTCCATCTTTTGTTCTCAAACGATATTCGCTAAAAGATTTTTTATTCTCCCTCATATAACTTTCAATATCTGCTAGCAATGCAGGCAAATCATCAGGGTGAACCAATGTCTGCCAAAAGATGGGGTTACTTAACCATTCTTCGGGTGTGTACCCCAGTAAGTTTTCAATTTGCGGGCTGACGTATAATGAAGAACCGAAAACATCTGGCTTATCTCGATACACCACAATCGAAGTCTGCTCTACCAACGTGCGGAACAACGTCTCTGTTTCTCTTAAAGAATCTTCCGCTTGTTTTCTTTCTTGCAACTCATTTTTTGCTGAAAGCAAAGCCGACCTTAACGTCCCGCTAAATTGATAAATGAATAAACTAACAATGCTGTTTAATAAAACAAAATTCCCAGCAATAGCAGTATTAATATTTCTTGATTCTGGATTTTGATTTGAACTTAAAACGGCTGAAATGATAACAATGGCTGAACTGATAACCCATACCAACCCCAACGCGCCTCGACCTAAGCCCAAGCCTGCCACTGTTACTGATAATGTGTACATTGCTAGTAAATAACTAAATCGTTGCAACTCTGCTGAAAGTAGAATATTCACAGTGGGTAAGGCTAAAAATAGAAACAGCAAAATGGTTACGCAAGTTTTGTAATATCCCCAGCGAATCAACCTCAGTAAAAGTAAAAAAACAAAAAATGCTATTGCATTGTAAGTAAGCCCATTTATTTTTTGTTGGATTGAAATATCGGGAGATAGTTGATTAAAAACAATTGCAAACAATAAAATAACGACCAAAGCCAATAAAAGTGCCTGAATCAAAACTGCCATGCGGCGTTCAATTTCGTCTTGAATGGGCAAATCATTCCACCAGTTTTTTAACTTGGTTTTCATTTTTTATAATTCTACCCCTGTTTGTATTTCAAGTTGTGATATAATATAAAAGAACATTTGTTCTATTTCTGTGTATTGCTTGAACTTGCCATAGACTCAAATCAAGTAAATGATTAATATAAAAACAGGAGAAACAACATGAGCAAACAGGTGAAAATTTTTGTTGGAACAAGCAAAGGTGGGTTTATTTTTTCCAGTGATGCAAAACGTAAAAAATGGCAAATGAGTGACATTCATTTCAAAAGTTGGAATATGATGCACATGCAACTTGACCCGCGTGATAATCGTCTTCATGCGGCGGTGAGCCATAATGTTTATGGACCCACAACTCACTACTCAGATGATTTTGGTAAGACATGGATTCAAGCCAAGCAAGTGCCAACACTTCCACGCGCCTCAACCTCAGGGAGACCGCCCGGCACAGTGGACGAAGCATTCAACACCGAATCAGGAGTAGATATCAAAACTGTCCCCGAAAAGATGATAAAAGTATGGCACATCAAGCCGGGGCGTAGTGAAGAAGCGGGAGTCTTGTATGCAGGTGCACAAC
>JAEURH010000197.1 GCA_016789365.1 Anaerolineales bacterium | reverse complement strand
TTACTCGTCAGATACCTTTTTCATTCAAAGAATCTCGATGAGGATGGTTCTATGAAAAAACTTTGATAGACTCAGCGCATCGCCTGTCAGGTCTTTTGGTGTAGTTGAAGAAGTTTGTCATGGATGGAATTATAGTGGGGAATTGGGGGAATGGTGGATAGAGAATATTGTATTGCAGTTTTTTTGTAAGATTGAAGAGACTACTCAGGTTTATTAATTAAATCATGCTCCCATGGTGAACTTGGAGAACGATAAGCATAAGGAAACAAGAGTGCTAATATTATGGATGATAAAAACAAAACAATTGACAATGAGGTACCTTTATCAAGCCTTACCCAAAACATACTTATAAAGATAATAGGGAATACTGTTATAAGTAGATATAAGGAGAACGTTTGGAATTTTTTACCCGCCTCAGTTTTTGGTGCATATAACTCAGTGCGAAGATACTTTGCCAGTGTGGAATTCCACATTGGTAAAGTATGGGAAAACACAATTAACACTATAATAATCATACTAAATTGATGATATTTAGGAAAAAGATACTCAAAGGAACGTAACGCTATTATTGTTGAAAGTCCACCAATCCCAGTGTTTAGAAAAAATCTTCCGTATAGACTTATTTTCCAGCGCATCCAAATATTTCCAAAAAAGCCAGCCAAGCCAAAAGGAATTGCTAAGTAAAAATGTTCTTGTGAATAGTATGGGAAAATTGTACACGCAGAAATTAGTAATGCACAAAAACACAAACCCGAAAGAATAGTTACATACATGGGTTGTTTGCTTACACCAATAATAGGACTTATTTTTTCTTTCATGGATGTTCTCCTTCCCAAATATCAATTTGATTATTTGTATAGTTTTTTATCTTATCAGGAATCTGAAAATAATTAAGTGTCATATTTGCTGCGACTCCAACTAATATGACTGCCCCAGCCACAACTAGCGCTGGAGTACTTACTGTTACAAATGCCCCAACCACAAATGCAGCACCAGCAACAACCGCGACCCCCACGATAAGATCTACAAGTGTTGATACCGCAAATTCTTGACTCAAGACTCCCTTGTCTGAATTCGGTCCCCATTGATAATCAGCTATATTTCCTATTAATGCAGTGACAAGGGAAATTCCATATCCTCCTTTAAAATTTTTTAAAATTGCTTGATTAATCGTACTAGGAGTGTAATATCTTCCTTTTAATCCTAATACATTACCTAACCAACTATCTGAAAGACCATAATTTACCCCATTTTGAGCATGGCGTAGAGCAGTCGAAAGATAAGCAAGTAGTTGGATGTCTTGAGCCACTCCCGCACCAGATTGAATTATTGAACTAACATCAGAAGGTGTAGATGTACCCCCACTTCCTGCACTAGCACCAGCAAATGGATTTGTTGAGCCAGATGTAGATTGATTGTTGGTATTAGTTGTTGATATATTAGGAGCAATATCTGAAATAGTAATAGGCGATTTACTACTATTTATAACAAGCCCATTAAGTGAACCGCCTGAATTTCCGCTATTTTGCCCCAAACAAACCCCACCTGTTCCTGATGTGCCATTCATAATACCAGTAACTGTAATACTAGAACCACAATGTCCTGTGGGATCATTAAAGTTAATTGGATTATTTCCTACATAACTAAAACGATTTAAATTTTGCGGATTAAACATCCCAGGCACAATCGAATCAGGCTGAATAAACCTGTTCAGCACGGGTGAGTAAAAGCGAGCTGTATAGTCCATCCAGCACACGT
>JAEURH010000196.1 GCA_016789365.1 Anaerolineales bacterium | reverse complement strand
AACCTGCGGGACGGTTTTCTCACTTACACTCTTTTTCAAACAATTGATTTGCTTCCGAACTTCCCACGCGATTCCACAAGGTCTTCAAAGCAGGGCATAATGTTGGTTGAGATTTAATTGTCCGCTCTGATAACTTGATAGCATTCTCTACATTTCCAGTTTGTGCAAAAGCTTCGATGAAAATTAAATTTTCAACAGGCAATTTGGGAGCAAGTCCATTTTTTTCTGCGAAACGATATAAATTTGCAACTTCTTCCCAATTCCCTAACTGGCGGGCAATTTCCGCTTTTGCATAAAGGTAACACCATGTATGCAAATGTTCACTTCCAAACAAAGTTTTTTCCATGGTTGGGGTTGAAGCATCTAATATAATTAAATCAGGGTTGGATAATTCAATTGCTTCAAACAAATACACATTTGCATCTGGTACAGTTTCGGCATTGTTGTAAACGGAATCAAGCACCCGCAAGCAACCATCTGCTTCTTTATAAATCACAACACTATCAGAAGTATTCCCACTAAAATTTACAGTTCGATATTGCACTTCGATCGGATTATCTACTTTTATTTCCCCAACATTAAATCTCGTTTTCAAATACATCAACAGATATGGAATGTCACGGCTATCTAAATCAGGAGCGTAAAGCCAATTTAGTGAGGAAGTTAATTGATAATCCGATGCATATTTGAATGGCAATTCATAGGTCAATACTGCCGTATTTTCTTTCAGTGCGGGCATACGCCATGCCATTTGCCAGAAGAACTCTTGCTGATTTGCCCAATCTCTTCTGAAAGTATTGGCAATTGAAAATTGATAAGCAGTAGATATACCAATCAAAATACTTAACAAGATAATTTTTCCGCGTCCTTCTCTTAACGTCAACTCTGCCAGCCCAATGATAAATAAACTAGCCCCAAGCATTATCGAGACGAAGAATCGGTCATAATCAAATTCTATTCTTAAAGGTAAACCTGCCGCCCAAGAAGGGAGCCTGCCTGCGAAGATGGTGATGAGACCGATGACGGTGAGTTGTAAGCCAGTATTCGTAACTGGTAATTTGTAATTCGTAAATTGTTCTTGTTTGGATTGAGTAATAAAAAAAACAATGAAAGTAGAAACTATAAAAATAAATAATGCAATGATTTGAGTTACAGAGCCATCTATATTAGAGAAAATGCTAAAAGTATTTAACCAAGAAACAAAACCTGATAATGAAAGCGTAGTGATAAATTCATTAATCAACGCCAAAGGTGACAATGTGGATACTAAATCAATATCGTATGAAGCATAGTCAGAGGATTGATGATAGGAATATGTCCAAATGGCGTTTGCAATCCAGACTATAAAATACGGAAACCATATCACCATACTTTTTTGAATTAATGTTTTCCGATTTTGAATGGTCTCAGCAAGAATAACGAAGATAAAACAAAATCGTAAAATTTCTAAACCAAAGAAATATTCAGTGGAGAAAAGACCTAATATTTGTAAAAGAATTGCAAGTGCAATTAAGTATTTTGGACTATTTTCATTTCGTATTATTTTTACTGTTAATAAGAAAGAAGAAAGAAGAAAGATTAACGGAATCAATTCTTGATTAACGTGAGTCAATGCTACCCATTGTTGTTGATAGGCAGGATAAACTGTAAATAACAATGCAACCCAAAGCGCAGACTGCGTTCGCGTAGGGAAAACTTGACGAAGCAATGACCAAACTTGAAGTCCAAGAATGAAGCGGATGACTAAGCCAAGAATCTGCCA
>JAEURH010000195.1 GCA_016789365.1 Anaerolineales bacterium | reverse complement strand
TCAAGTGGGGATTTGACGGCGAGTCCGCCGCGTTGAAGGACGTGGGTGTATATCATGGTGGTTTTTACGTCTTTGTGTCCGAGTAATTCTTGGACAGTGCGAATATCATAACCATTCTGTAAAAGATGAGTGGCAAAGGAATGGCGAAAAGTGTGTGGGGTGACATGTTTTGTGATTTTTGTTTTTTTAGCAGATTCTTTAATAGCTCTTTGCACAGCAGTTTCATGTAGGTGATGTCGGCGTGTAATTCCTGTTTCAAATTCTTTGAAGAGTGTTGTGGCAGGGAAAATATATTGCCAAATCCATTCTTTGCTTGCGTTTGGGTATTTACGTTCTAATGCAAAGGGCATATATACTGAGCCAAAACCTTTTGACAAATCTTTTTCGTGAATGATTTTTACTTGTTGCAAATGATTTTTTAATGGCTCAACAACACTTTCGGGCAAAATTGTGGAGCGGTCATTATCGCCTTTTCCATCTCGAACGATGATTTGTTTATGGTCAAAGTCAATATCTTTTACTCGTAAACGCATGGTCTCCATCACGCGAAGCCCACCACCATACATGATTTGAGCAATAATTTTGTATATGCCTGTTAAATTTTGTATGACTGCTTTAATCTCTTCTTTTGATAATACAACTGGAATTGATTTGGTTTTTTGTGGACGAAATTCATTAAGACTATTTTCATCTAGGGATATATGTAAAACATGCCGATATAAAAAAAGAATTGAACTTAATGCTTGGTTTTGAGTAGAGGCGGAAACGGTTTTCATGGATGCCAGATGTGAAATAAATTCGCGGATTTCTGAAATTCCCATTTCTTTGGGGTGTCGCTTCTTGTGAAAAATAATGTAAGTTTTTACCCAGTGAATATATGTTTTTTCAGTACGACTGGAATAATGTTTTAGGCGTAAGGCTTCGCGATATTGGTCAAGTAATTTTTTAGGTGGATTCACTTGGGCAGGCTGATTCATAGGGTTGCCTCTTGGATACTGTTAGGTATATAATGCTGTACATAGGCTATTATACAGCGTATATGCTGTATAACCACCCAATTAGCGTCTTATACAGCATATACGCTGGTTAAATCATAGTTAGGCGCTTCGAGCGAGTTATGAACTTTGACAGAGTCCGCTCTCAGATCCCGTAATCCTAGTGATAAACGGTTCCAAGGATGTCTGTAAATCGTAGGTCTTGGCAGGCTCAACGAATAAACATGAAAAGAAGCAAAAAACGTTTCGGAGCATATAGTCCTGAACAACGACGGCAGTCGAGACGCCTTCTTGTTGTGTTATTGAGCGCTCTTCTAATTGTTTTTATATCAATTTACCTTACCGCAATTCTCATCATTAGATTTTCAAGATGGTTTCCCGTCGAAATACCCCAGCATGGGCTTGGGCTGTTGTTTGCTGTAATTATTGTGCTTGCTGTTTTCATAATTCCTTTCGTAATTTTCACGATACTGGGTTCAATTCTGTGGTATTTCATTATGAGTTTTTATCTAACAGTTGAGGAATGGCAAGAGTTGAATAGGGTTTCTACCCCTTATGCTCCAATCATTACGCCTGTGATCACAAAGATTTCCAATGTAATGTTGAATTGGAAAATCGAACGTGAGAGGAAGGCAAAATAGCGCCCAACACAGCGTGCACCCGACGTGTGGGAGTCGGCGGCATTTTCAGGCTTTTCCTGGCTTCTGGTTTATACTGCCCTCAGAGCGAGTCCACACCTGCCCACACGCGGGTAACGCAAACCGTTGGCTTGCCCCTTGCACAACTTAAGTAGGGCTTATTCACAGCAAAATCATCGGAGAATGTGTG
>JAEURH010000194.1 GCA_016789365.1 Anaerolineales bacterium | reverse complement strand
ATTTTGCAAAAACATCGCATCGAAAAACTTCCACTAGTAGATGAAAATGGGAAATTAAAAGGCTTGCTCACTGTCAAAGATATTCAAAAAGCACGAGACTATCCAAATGCTTCCACCGATTCTCAAGGACGACTTTTGGTGGGCGCGGCGGTGGGTGTTGGCAAAGATGTGGAAACGCGTGTTGAGTTGATGTTGAAAGCTGGTGTAGATGCAGTTACGATTGATACTGCACATGGACATTCCAAAGGTGTGCTTGAAGCGATTCAAAGAATCAAAAGTGCATGGAAAGATTTACCAGTCATTGCTGGGAATGTAGTAACAGCCGAAGGAACAGAAACAATTATCAAGTCAGGTGCTGATGCGATTAAAGTCGGTGTAGGCGCTGGTTCCATCTGCACAACACGAGTCATATCTGGTGCAGGTATGCCACAAATCTCCGCAATCTTTGAATGTGCGCAAGTTGCAAAAAAACATGGCATCACAATTATTGCGGATGGCGGAATCAAATTTAGTGGCGATATTGTCAAAGCGATTGTTGCAGGTGGCAATGCTGTGATGCTTGGTAGTATGCTTGCGGGTTTGGAAGAAGCACCAGGCGAAGTGATGTTATATGAAGGTCGCCGCTTCAAAGAATATCGTGGCATGGGAAGTTTGGGCGCGATGAAAGGTTATGGCGTTGACCGTTATGCAACGGGTCAGGCTGGTGGCGGAAAACTTGTGCCAGAAGGCATTGAAGGTCGCGTGCCATATAAAGGGTTGCTTGGTGAATATGTTTATCAACTTGTTGGTGGTTTGCGTTCTGGTATGGGTTATGCAGGCGCGGCTTCATTAAAAGATTTGCAAACCAAAACACGACTTACGCGCATCACAAATGCTGGCTTGCTTGAAAGTCATCCGCATGATGTTATTATTACAAAGGAAGCACCTAATTATCAATTGAGTCAAAGATAATTTTTTCGTCATTGCGAGGGCGATGCTCTTTCGCCCGAAGCAATCCCCAACACAATTTAGGAGATTGCTTCGTGGCAATGACGGGATAGAAAATAAATGAGCCTACACTTACTTTCTCCACTAGATGGACGTTATGCAGAAACAACTGCGCCGCTACGAGATTATTTCTCCGAGTTTGCTTTTCTGCGCGACAGAGTGCGCGTCGAACTTAACTTTTTGCTTGCTCTTTCCAAAACTGGCTTGATACGCCCTTTGAGCGACTCTGAATCCGCCCAGATAGAATCTATCATTTCCAATTTTTCAGATGCCGATGCAGAATTAATTCTTGAACACGAACGCAAAACAAGACATGATGTAAAAGCAATTGAATACTTTATTCAAAACAAACTTATGGAGCTGGCGAATTCGCAGGAGCAAGCTCCTGCACTCCAAAGTTTATTTCCATGGATTCACTTTGGATTAACATCTGAAGATACAAATAGTTTAGGTCAAGCGATTTCGTTAAAAGAATCTCGCGATAAAGTCATTCTCCCCACATTGAATGACTTAATATCCGCTTTATCCGTTTTCGCAATCCGTTACAAATCTGTTCCCATGCTCGCCCGTACACATGGACAATTTGCCGTACCGACAACTTTAGGAAAAGAATTTGCATTTTATGTTTCACGCTTGAAAAAGACTCGTGATGAAATTTCCGCATTTCGTTTTGAAGCGAAATTGACTGGCGCAGTTGGAAATTTCAATGCTTTGCAAGCATCTGCTCCACAAGTGGATTGGATTTCTTTCAGCAAAAACTTTGTATCAAGTTTTGACTTGGAACCAAATTTAATAACCACTCAAATTCTCCCCTACGATAATTGGGTTCGTTATTTTGATCTCGTTCGATTAACAAA
>JAEURH010000193.1 GCA_016789365.1 Anaerolineales bacterium | reverse complement strand
CGCGGGCGTGGAGTTGGCAAAACGTGTGGTCGCCGCATCTTTCAAAGATGTGTTGATTGCAGGGGATGTCGGTCCGCTCGGAGTAAGAATCGCTCCGTATGGCAGAGTCAAGTTGGAGGAAGCCAGAGAAGCGTTTGCGGAGCAAATCAAAGCATTAGCAGAAGCAGGTGCAGATTTAATCATTATTGAAACATTCAGTGATTTATATGAAGTGCAGGAGGCAATCAAAGCCGCAAAAGAAGTTTGTGATTTGCCTGTGATTGCATCAGTGACGTTTACACGCGATGATAGAACTTTGCTTGGTGATGGCCCTGCCAAAATTGCCACACGAATTGCAGAAGCAGGCGCGGATGTAGTTGGAGTCAATTGTTCTGGTGGACCTTCACAACTTTTGCGAATCTTAAAGCAAATGAAACAGGCTGTGCCAAATGGAAAATTTTGGGTGAAACCAAATGCAGGTTGGCCCGAACAAGTAAGTGGAAGAATCATGTACCCCGCCGATGCAGAATATTTTGGTGAATATGCTTTGTTGTTTCGTTCAGCAGGTGCAAACATTGTCGGTGGCTGTTGTGGAACGACTCCGCAACATATTGCCGCAATGAAAAAAACTTTGGAGTCATCTATCAAGACTTCCGAAGTCTTAGAGACTTCCGAAATCTCAAGTGATGAAATAATTGAACCCGCACAACAACCGACTCAACTCGCGCAAAAACTTGCTAATCAAAAATTTTCTATTTGTGTTGAGATGGACCCGCCACGCGGACTTTCGACTCATAAATTATTAGCAGGTGCATCTTTATTACAAGATTCTGGCGCAGATGTTATCAATGTTGCTGATACGCCGATGGCACGTATGAGAATGTCTGCTTGGGCTGTGTGTGATTTAGTGCAACGTCAAATTGGCGTAGAAACCACTTTGCATTTCCCAACACGCGGAAGAAATTTGTTGCGCGTACAAGGTGATTTGCTCGCCGCACATGCACTTGGCATTCGCAATATTTTTGTCGTGATGGGCGACCCAACTGCTATTGGCGATTATCCCGAAGCGGCGGATAATTATGATTTGGTGCCATCAGGTTTAATAAAATTAATCAAACAAGGTTTCAACATGGGGCTTGACCATTCAGGCACAAGCATTGGTCAGCCAACAAATTTTTTTGTGGGCGCGGCATTAAATCTTTGCCCACAAGATATGGATACCGAAGTTAAAAATTTACATCGCAAAATTAAAGCAGGTGCCGATTTCTTCTTAACCCAACCCATTTATCGTAAAGATGATGGACCAAAATTAATCGAAGCATACGAATCAAAACATGGCAAATTGGATAAACCAATTCTCGCGGGCATTCTTCCGTTGGTCAGTGCCAAGCACGCCAACTTTTTGCACAACGAAGTGCCAGGCGTTTTCATTCCAGATGAAACGCTTAAGCGAATCGAATCTGCTGGTGAAGGTGCCGCCAAAGCAGGCGTTGAATTGGCTGTGGATTTAATTCAAGGAATCAAAACTTGGGCAAGCGGAATTTACATGATGCCTCAATTCCATCGTTATGATTTGGTTTCTGAAATCATTGTCAATGTGAAAGAATAGATTTTTATGCAATGTGCGTCGCACCTCACTGAATTAGATTTTTCCTATCTTGGAAGTTACCTCGCTTTGTGAGAGAATCCTATCTGCAAAGTGCGACGCACTCATTAATTTTTATCCGCTTCTTTCTTGACTTATACTTGTTTCTGATACTTCAACTTGATGCTTAACCCCAACATGGCAAAACATTCTATTACACAATTCTTAATCAGTTTTTTACTCAGTGTATGTTTTGCCTACATTATTATCGGATTCCTCAATCCAGTTTTAGACTCCACATTGGCGATTGTCATT
>JAEURH010000192.1 GCA_016789365.1 Anaerolineales bacterium | reverse complement strand
ATGATGACAAAATGAAAGCGTTTAGAGAAACTTGCCCTGAAGTTGCCACATCGAGTGCAAAAAATGAAACCACTGTCTTTGTTTTACTCTCAAAAGTTTTTCTAACAGGTTTTTATTCTCCGCAATTTTATTCATTACAAGTTCCCGAAGAATCCAGTGGAATTACTGTGATGACTGAATCTTTTATCCGCGCGGCACATGAAAGAAATCTAGCCGTCGAACCGTGGACAATCAATGACGAAGAAACCATGCGGAAATTTATCGAATGGGGTGTGGACGGAATTATGACCGACAGACCAGATATAATGATAAAAATACTTGGAAGATAAAAACAGGGTGCGTCGCGCAAACATTAGCAAAGTAATAAATCAATTATTTAACTTGCTTAGCAAACTATCTTATTCAAATAAAGCGCGACGCACTAATATAAAATATACCTATGCCAACCTCTTATCAAAAAAACATTCTCAAACTTCGTAAAGAAAAAGATGAAACCATAAAGGCAAATAATTTGCATTGGTTCAACTTAGTCGGTTTGTTTTGGCTAGAAGAAGGTGAAAATTCTTTCGGCATTGACGAAAGCAATAAAATCTTTCATCCATCTTTTCCAAAACCATTTTGTGGAAATTTCACTCTCAAAAATGGACAAGTCACATTTCATCCCGAAAAAGATGTAATATTTGAATCGGATATTCCAAAACCTGAAAGCAGAATCTTAATCACAGACCGAGATGAAAACCCAGATATGATTCACATCGGGTCATTGACCATGAAGGTCTTAGTGCGAGGCGATGCGTTTTTAATCAGAATGTGGGATAAAGAATCAGAGAATAAGAAAAAATTTGATGGTTTGAAATATTATCCTGTCAAAGAAGAATATAAAGTACCAGCAAAATATATTCCGTATGAAACGCCGAAGCAAATCAAGAAAATTGAAGCCTTAGGCAATGAAGTGGATGCGAGTTTTCTTGGTCACGTTCATTTTCAATTCAAAGGTGTGGATTGTTCAATTGAAGTGGAGTTAAGTGATAAAGACTTGTTATTATTTTTTTCAGATGAAACCAATGCGACTACAACTTATGGTGGCGGACGTAGAATTTATCTCACCCCGCCTACCACAACAGATTTTATTTTAGACCTCAACCGCACCGAAAACTGGCCCTGTGCTTATACAGATTATGCCACTTGTCCACTTGTCCCAAAACAAAATCGCCTGTCCATTTCAATTGAAGCAGGCGAGTTGAGGTATAAGGAATAAGTATTTATTTTGCAATATTAAGAATCTTCTCTTATATTTTTTCTATATTTTCGAATAGGAAAAAATATAATTGTCCCAATTACTATTAGCAATAACATCTCAAAAGTAATACCTTGAAAAAGGTTTGGCTCATCGCTAAAAATATATACAACAAATATAGTGCAAATAGTTGTAACAGAAATAATTCCATAAGTGTATAATAAATTCACTATTGGCAAAAGTAGAAAACGCCAAGTTTTACTAAGATTTTTGTTTTCCATATTATTTTTTTGAGTTAATTTTTTATTCATTCTTCTAATTTCTATTTACCATTTACCAATTACTCCATCCAAACAGTTCTATCTTCAAAACCCGCACGAACATACGGCTCTGGAGTCACTTCTGGATATCCAATATAAATAAACCCGATAATATGTTGGTCAACATCAAAACCTAAAAACTCTTTCACTTTTGGGTCGCGTGCCCATTCACCCGTGCGGATAATTGCTCCAAGCCCAAGTGCACTTGCAGTCACCAACATAATATAAGCCGCCGCCGAAGCCGCTGAAATATTTTCTACTTCAATTACTTTTGGTTCGCTGGGTTTATCTGCCGCAACAGCAATCAGGACAGGTGCGCGAAGCGGCAATGCTCGGGTTTTGTCTAAACCCTCAGGTGGTGTAGCAGGGTTGCGTT
>JAEURH010000191.1 GCA_016789365.1 Anaerolineales bacterium | reverse complement strand
AAGTTTCGTGCCATCGGGTGACCATGTGTTACGTCCACCCATGTTGTTGAGGTTTGTCACTTGTTGAATATTTGAGCCATCGGCATTCATCACAAACAATTGACGTGCGCCTGCTCTGGACGAAGCAAATGAAATCATCAAGCCGTCTGGCGACCATGATGGATCTATATCATCTTTATTTGTTAAACGTTTGAGTCCTGAACCATCGGGGCGAATGAGCCAAAGTCCGTCACCATTTTTGGTGAACACAATCCACTCGCCGTTTGGAGATAATTCTGGTGCATACAATGCGCCGACGTTATTTGTTATTTTTTGTAAATTATTTCCGTTAATATCAATCGAATAAATTTCATAATTGCCAGAGTCTCTTGATGAAAAGAAAATGGTTTGACCATCAGGTGACACGGATGGATAAAAAGCAGTGGCTTTGAGATTAGTCAATTGTTTTCTCCCAGAGCCATCGGAGTTGATTAAGCAGATTTGGTCAATTTGGTTGATATAACATGCAAACACAATTTTCCCGCTCGGAGGTGGTGTATCGTTGAAAGAAGGTATAGGAGTAGGAATCAATTCGATGGTGGGAATCAATTCTAAAGTCGGAGAAAGAAGCGTTGCAGTTTCAGTGGGAATAATCAAAATTTCAGAAGTTGGTGTCTCTAAAAAAGGTAAGACCAAAGTTGGTTGTTGAGTAATAACTGGTTCATTGGCAACAACAATGACTGAATAAGTAATCAGAAAAAAGAGCCCCAAAAATCCCAGCCCTAAAATTGCGATTAATATTTTTTGAATAGGAGTTATGTTGCTCATAATACGGTGGTCGAGTAGGCGGCGGGTCTCGATACATGCTTCGCATACTCGACCATCGCCGCCGTATCGAGACCACAAATTATTTCAAAATTATCTTATTCCAATCCAACATCTCTTTCATTTTCTCAACAGGCACTTTACCTTCTGGCACAAAACCAACAAACGAACGATTGTAATTATCTTCGGTGCCATCATCGAGATTCCATCTCAATGTATTGCGGAACATGCCAAGACATGATGTGCCTCTATCATCATTCGGCAATGATGTTTCAAACGTATAAACGTAAGTACCATCGGCAGTTTCAACAACTTCGGCAACTGTGGCTTCATGAATCCAACGTAACCATTGTGTTTGTGTTGACTTAACTTTATTTGCATCAACAATTGTACGTGTGCGTGTGATAGGCTCGCCCATTTTATATTGCCATGGTTCGGTTGGAGGTGGCGCGTTCTTTCCACCTTTTGCGGGTTGCGGACGTTTGCCCATAAAATCTTTTGAAAGCAAACCAACGCCATTTGCATCTTCAACACCTCTAGCAACTTGCCATTGACTTGGCTCATTGTTTACAAATCGTAACCAAAAAATACTTGCGCCTTGAATAAAATCATTTGCAACGGTGGGGCGAACAAATTTTACATTCGGCGTTTTTTCTTTGAACAATTTGAAATAACGCGCGGCATTATCAGTTAATCCGCCAGGCGGTAAATGTCCACGAATATGTTGAATGTGTTCAGCAGTTTCATTACACACTGCGCGCGAAACAATCACTTCCTGTGTGCGCCCATGTTCATCACGCCATGCGCCAATGTGTTTATTGACCCAATCGCCAATCACTTTGGCATACACTTTATCTGCGCCCCATTCTTTTTGTTCTTCAGGAGTCAACTCTTCCCATTTTTCATCGGTGACATGATTGACTCTTAACGGCGTTAACTTGACGATTGTTTTCCAAGCCCAGCTTGGAAATTGATTTTTCATCGCTTCTAACTTGACTAAGGCTTGGTCGGTGGTCAACGACATCATCTCATACTTGACTTCTTCTGCCACCAAAGCATCTAATCCTGCACGTTTGGTTTTCGGTCCATTGGCTTTCACGCCCTGCATATGCAAAGCGACTTTATCTTTCCAATTTTTTTCAGTAGCAGTTGCTAATGCAGGTTTACGGCTACTTCCGCCGTCCCCGGCGGAAGATTCGTATTGAGCAATTTTTTCTTTACACTTTGCATCGACTTCGGCATCGGTCAGCGCTTGTTGCACTTTTTGAATTTCCATTAACTTTAATTGCACGAGCAAATCTTTTGGGTCTGCCCACGAACCATGCGCAGATTTGTATCTCATGCCTG
>JAEURH010000190.1 GCA_016789365.1 Anaerolineales bacterium | reverse complement strand
CAAGAACTCTGCTAGTTTTTGCATAAACTGTGCGGCTTCGGCACCATCGCTAACTCTGTGGTCAACGGAGATGGTGGCTTTCATGCGCCAACCTGCTTTGATTTGACCATTTTCCACAACTGGAACTTCTCTTGCAGAACTAATTGCTAAAATCGCCGCTTCGGGTGGGTTGATGATGGCGATGAAATCTTCAACATCATACATGCCTAAGTTTGAGGTTGAGAATGTTGAACCATCTACATCATCAGGCTTGACTTTGCCTTCGCGGGCACGTCCAGCCATGGCTTTAACTTCACCTGAAATTTGGCGTAATGATTTTTGATCTGTGTTTTTAACAACGACTGTCATCAAGCCGCCGGGCACAGTCACTGCCACGCCGACGTTTACATCACCAAACTGTGTAATTTCATTTCCTTTAATAGTGGCATTCAAGTTTGGGAATTGACGTAAAGATAACGCAACTGCTTTGAGAATAAAGTCATTGACTGAAACTTTTTCATTATCAGGTAAGTAGGCATTGATTTGCTTTCGCATTTCCATCAATGCTTCCATTTTGAATTCATGTGTGACGTAGAAATGTGGAACAGTTTGTTTTGATTCGACAAGTCTGCGACCAATGGCTTGGCGCAGTTTGGTGGTGGGGATAACTTGATTTTCGTAACTCGTAATTGGTAATTGACGACTGACCGCTGACGGCTGACCGCTTAATGCTGATTCAACATCTTTCTTTACGATTCTGCCGTTTGGTCCAGAACCTTGAAGAGAAGCGAGGTTGACATTGTTATCTTTTGCAATCTTTTTCGCTAATGGAGATGCCTTGACTCCTGACGGCTGACCACTGACGGCTGATGTTTCAGGTGAAGCGGATGCTTTTGAAACAGTATCAACTGTCGGCGTGGATTGAGGCGCAGGTTTTTCATCTTCAACTTTTTTACTGATTACTGGTGACTGTTCACTGACCTTTTCACCAGCGGCACCGACAACTGCAATCGGCGCATTGACGGGAACAACTGTGCCTTGCTCAACAATATGTTGAAGCACAACACCACTTGCAGATGATTCAACTTCAACAGTGGCTTTATCGGTTTCAATTTCTGCAAGCACATCGCCTTTGTTGATGTTATCGCCAACTTGTTTGACCCAACGGATGAGCGTTCCTTCCGCCATATCAAAACCAAGTTTGGGCATAGAAATTGTTTCAGCCATTATTTCAATACCTCCTTTACTGCGGAGATAATGTCTGCGACTTGTGGGAGTGCGGCTTGCTCGAGTGTGCGATTATATGGAAGTGGCACTTCTTTCTGTGCAACGCGGATAATTGGTGCATCAACATAATCAAATGCTTCTTCATAAATGCGGCTGACGATTTCACTGCCAACGCCGTAAGACTTCCAACCTTCTTCAACCACAACGGCGCGATTGGTTTTCTTGAATGATTCAATCACGGGTTCCATGTCCAATGGGCGAAGCGTGCGTAAATCTACAATTTCTACTTCGATACCTTCTTTGGATAATTCTTCGGCGGCTTTCATTGAAAGCTCTAAGCCTTTGCAGTAGGTGACGATGGTTAAATCTTTTCCTTCGCGTTGTACTTTTGATTTTCCAATCGGGATGGTGAATTCACCTTCTGGCACTTCGCCTCGGACTTGATACATAGTTGCGTGCTCAATAAACAGAATTGGGTCATTCGACCGAATCGCTGATTTGAGTAAACCTTTGGCATCTTCTGGTGTTCCAGGTGAGACAACTTTCAAGCCGGGGAAATGTGCAAAGATAGCATCTGGTGTTTGTGAGTGGGTAGCACCCAATTGACGACCTCCACCACCGACAGCACGAATCACCAACGGCAAAGTGAATTGTCCGCCAAACATGTAGTGAAGTTTTGGTGCTTGATTCACCATGTAATCCATAGCAGAGAATGCGAAGTTAATCGTCATCAATTCTGCCACAGGTCGCTGACCAACCATCGCCGCGCCAATTGCACCACCGATAATGGCATTTTCTGCAATTGGTGTATCTTTGATTCGTTTTGGTCCGTACTTGTCGTAAAACCCTTTGGTAACGGCATACGTCCCACCCCACACACCGACTTCTTCACCCATAATAAAAACAGCAGGGTCTCTATCCATTTCTTCCATAAGTGCTTGCGAGATTGCCTCGCGCAT
>JAEURH010000018.1 GCA_016789365.1 Anaerolineales bacterium | reverse complement strand
CACAAAGACGTAAAAACCACCATGATATACACCCACGTCCTTCAACGCGGCGGACTCGCCGTCAAATCCCCACTTGATAACTGATCACCGACCACCGATTACTGAACACTGATTACTATTCCCTACCCTCTAATCCCAATTCACTCCTTCATCTTCACATACAAAATACTCGTTCCATCCAAGTTTTGAGTTCGCATCTCAAACTTATCTTTCAAACTCGTAATCATGCGCGAAAGTTGTTTATGACCATACGTTCTCGGGTCAAAACCAGGGTCGAGTTGATATAAAGCATTTCCCATTCCAGCCAGAGGCGCCCAACCATCTTGACCAACTGCCATTTCAAAGGCTTGAGTCAAAATGGGTAGTGGGTCAGAGTCTTCTTTTTCATCTTTTTTCTTTCCACTTTTTGCTTGCGATTGTTTCTGTGCTGATTTTTTTTCTGTCACCAAATTTTCTGTGTAAACAAATAAATCACATGCGTTCACAAACGCTTTGGGCGTATTCTTTTTTCCAATACCCATCACAAATATCCCCGTCTCACGGATGCGCGTAGCCAGTCTAGTGTAATCACTATCACTTGAAACCAAACAAAAACCATCAACTACGCCTGAATGTAAAAGGTCCATCGCGTCAATAATCATGGCACTGTCTGTGGCATTTTTGCCAACAGTGTATCGAAATTGTTGAATCGGTTGAAACGCATGAAAGTTCAAAACATCTTTCCATGAATTCATGCTATTCGTTGTCCAATCGCCATATATACGGCGCACAGTCACCTGACCATGCCTGCCTGCTTCTACTAACATTTGCGGGAGCAAAGAGGCTTGGGCGTTGTCGCCGTCAATCAACATTGCAATTTTGTTTCGAACAAGAGATTTGATTTCATCTGCCATACCATCATTATACCTTTTGATTGTAAACATATCGCAACGTCATTAAAACAAATTCATCGGGTATACTGGCGTTCATGTCATTGCGAAGAGGACTTTAGTCCGACGAAGCAATCTCCTAATATAATGTAGAGACCCTTCGCTATACTCAGGGTGGCATAAAAAAATCAGAGGCGCATCTATGCAAGAACGGTTCAAAAAATGGTTTCCATTACGAGCAGGTGAAGGTGGGTTAGTTCTTACACTTGGTTTTATTTTATTTGCAAACTACGCCGCTATGGGTATAACCAAAGTTGTGTCCGTTAGTGGCTTTTTGAGTGAAGTCAAAGACCATTACATTTTATTAGTTTGGGCAATAGATATGGTCTTATTGATTCTCGCCACAGGCTTGCAATCCTTAATCGTAGATAGATTTGACCGAGTCAAACTAATTGGCGGAGTTTTACTCATCTTCGGGATTTTATATGCCATATTGCCGTTTTCGTTTCTTTCTTCGTGGATGCCTGCTTCTGTTTCATACACCTTAATTTATCTACTAAACGACCAGCAATGGCGTTTCTTCCCCGTCGTGTTTTGGATTCTCGTCAACGATATTTACGACCCAGGCACAGGTCGGCGTGTGATGCCAGTGATTGGCATCTTTGCTTTTATTGGCACCATCGTCGGTTTAGCCATCGCCGCAGTAGATGCTCAAATGAAATTTGGCACAATAAACTTATTATTGCTCAATGCCACCATATTTTTCGTTGCCTTTGCTATTTCACAATTTCGTTTGCGGGCTGTTAAACTCCCGCCACCGATTGGCGCACACGAAGATACTATGAAAGAAACACTCACCGAAGGTTGGGAATTTATCAAAACAGTGCCTGCTTTTGCTTATGTTGCCTTAGGAATGCTCGCCGCTGGAAGTGTGATGACCGTGCTTCTTTTTGATGTACTTTCCGATGCCAAACTTGATTTAGGCACTGGTTTCCAATCTTTTTATGCAACATATAACTTATTAATTGCAATTGCTTCTATTTTTATGCAAGGTATTTCAGCAAGAATTATTGAACGCTTCACATTGAAACGCAGTTTCTTTATTCAACCGTTTGTGATGTTGTTTTCAATGATTGCAAACTTTTTCATCCCTGGTTACATGAGCAGTGGCGTTGCACAAGGCGTTTCGCGTGTGACTTATGACACCGTAGATTTATCTGCTCGCAAAGCCTTTCAAGCCATGGTGCCAAATGAAAAGCGCGGGCGCGTCAGCATTTTCTTAGATAGTTATCTTCCGTCAGGCGGAACAATTATTGGCAGTTTAATCACCTTTGCTATTATTTCAGTTGGTTTATATTTCGGAATTCCGCGTGAGCAATATTCATTAATTTATATTGGCGTAGGCATTGCCATTGCACTTGTGGCTGTGTATGCCGCTTATAAAGTCCGTGCGACGTATGAGCAAAGCATGTTAAATTGGCAACTCAAACGTCGCACACGCGGAGCCAGCGTATTAGATAAACTTGACTTTGGGGATAGTGGAAAATAATGCCTGCCCGTTTGGTGATTCAAAAAGACAACGCCGCCATTTACGAATTATTGGGTTCAGGTGACGAACAACGCGTAGAGTCAATGCTTGGGCTATATCAAAGCCTGTTTCCGCAGTACCAGCATTACGTTCAGAGAATGAGGCGCAGAGCAAGATTTGGTAATGAGCATCGAGAAAATAATATCGTTCATTATTGGTTAATCGAAATTGATGGCAAACCTGCTGGCTTACGCACTTTTCGTTATGTACGCCATCGCCATTGTGGGCTGGCTCATGCTTTAGCCATTCATCCAGATTTTCGTGAAGTACTTGTTGATAATAAAAAATTATCAGTTTTTATTATTTATGAATGTTTGCATCAAATTATTCGCGATGCCAAAGAAAACGGCGACCCTCCAGTTTTGGGCATGGTCAACGAAGTAGAAACCAGCCGACTAATGGAGCATTACCAACGTAACGGTCTGATACAATTGCCGTTAAAATATGTAGAACCGATTTTTGCACCAGAAAGCATAAACCGTGAAGACGAATTAGCAAAAGTTCGCTTCTCACCAATGCACATGGGCTTTTTGCCAAACCCAGAAGCAAAAGTTGAAGCATACACACGCGAGATGATTACCGATTTTGTTCTAGCATTTTTAGTAGACCATTATGGCTTGCCAGAGACCCATCCTGTAGTTCTTGAGACACTTAATTCTATAAAAATATAGGTGAACCCATGAGTGAACAAACCCAACCCGCGAAACCCGCCTCCCGTTTTTTTAGTTTAAGACTAAAAATATGGATTGGTTTTACATTAATTTTTATTCCAATTTTTATCGGCAGTTATGCTTGGTTTTATAACTATACAAGAGACCGCGTTTTCCAAACCATCACCGATGACTTAAGCCAAACTTTGCATGGTGCTTTAGCAGGGATAGATAGAGAAGGCTTTTTGCAATTGTATGCAGAAGAAAGCGCGGACAACCCAATGTGTCCGCCTGAAAAGCCAACTGCCGATACCCCACCAGAACAAAACGGATATTACCCCGATAATCCGTTATACCTTGAACATGTCAATTGGTTGCGGGCTGTGCAATTTACCCAATTAAATGAAGACCCATTCGGCGACCCCACCAAAGAAAATACACGTCTTTATACTTATATTAAAGGACCTGATGATGGCGAAGTCATCGCCATCGGAAGCACGGGCTATTTCCGTGAAACACGTGGCGGCTTTCGTTTTTGTCAGAGATACACACCTGCGTTAAATGAAGATGGCACACCATCTACTCGAATTTATGACGGCTTACAACAAAGAGTAGATTCTTGGGTGCCATATCAAGATAGATTTGGTACATGGATTACCTCCTATGCACCGATTCTGGACGAGAAAGGTCAACCCATTGGCGCAATTGGTGTTGATATTCAAGCCAGTTATGTAGATGAAGTTGCCGCTGAAATACTACAACAAGGAATGATTGCATTTGCAGTCACATTCGCAATTATATTTGTGCTTGTCTATTGGCTGGCAGGTTTTCTCACACGCCCAATCATTGGTTTAGCAGATGTTGCTAAGAAAATTGGTGAAGGCGATTACGACCAAGAACTAAGCAAAAACGGTGGCAACTATCAAGACGAAATTGATACCCTCACCGACGTATTCAAAGTAATGGTTGATAAAGTTGCCCAACGTGAACAATCATTGCGCGCTCGTGTACATCAATTGGAAATTATGATTGACAAATCCAAACTTACCAAACAAGTGACCGAAATTGTCGAAAGCGAATTCTTCCAAGATTTACAATCCAAAGTCAAAGACATGCGCAACCGTTTCACAAAAGAAGATTAAGATAAAAAGTCCGCAACACAAGTTGCGGACTTTTTCTGCGCCTCATACTTGACTGCTAGTTGATTCTGTTTCAACAATCATTATCTTAACTACGGCTGAATCGGCTTGATAACTCCAACATCGACTGGCGCGCCACCAAACAAACTAATATCGCGGCAAGATTGCTTATCGATTCTTAGCAATACAACTTCGTTTGATAATGCATCCACTTGAATAATTGTATCTTTTCGATAAGTAGAATCTACGGTCAGTTTTAGTGTCACTTGGTTTTGAGCTGGTAAATTGCTCACACATACTTTTTTATCTGGGTGTTCGCGGTCTTCATCAATGGCACGTAAAAAGCCACAGGCATTGGGTAAATCTACTGTACCTGTGTTCTTGAGCGTTACATAGGCATTTGTCACTTCGCCCATGCCGCGTAGAATATCTATGCTAGTATTACATCCGAGGATGACAATATCTACCGACTGGATGGGGGCTAAGGTAAAGGTTGTAGTGGGCACAGCAACTGTGGGCGTGAAAGTGGGAGGCGGAATTGGGGAGGTGGTTTCAGTCACCGGTGAGATGACCGTCAGCGCAGGTGGTGGAATCACCAATGGGGTGGCTGTCACAATGCTTGGCGTGGAGGATGGTATCGCCGTCCATACAGGGAAAGGTTGAGGGGCAACACCCCATGTGTCACATGCTGTGAGGAAGAGTAGAAAAAGGAGTGAAAGGGTCTTTTTCATTTTTTTTATTATACCTCTGCTATTGGTGTTGAAGCACTTTTAGGAACGAATTTGCTACTAAATTAAGAGTATTTTTGCAGGCTTTTGATTTATAATGATATAGTAATATATTGTAAGTTTAGGATTATGATGCTGAGTTAATATTATGAATGACTTAAGAATATCTATCACAATTTTGGTTTCTTATGTAATTGCTATTCTTGGCGTTGCGAATATTGATGAATTTCAAGAAAGCTATATAGATTTTAGCCCCATTTTTTTTATTTTGATTGCCATTGTTATATTTTCAGAGTTAATCCTTGTTAGTTTGTTAATTCGCTCTGGTGTCAAGTTACGTTACTATTCAGTGATAGTTTTTTGGATAATTGTTTATGCTGTTATATGGGCATTTTATTCAAGCCCACGGACGACCATCGAAGTTCATGTTATTCAATTTCTTCTGCTTATTCTTTCTGCTATCCTTGCTTATGATGTAGGCAGGCGAATTGGTGATCTGGATAAAACTTTGGAGGGGTTGTCTTCTAGTGCATACCCAAACCGCGCAAGAGATATGCAATCTTCGCGTGATTTAATTGCCGCTGAAATTACGCGAAGTCGTCGTTATCATCATCCGTTGTCTTTATTGACGATTAAGTTAGGGAAGCCGACAGGAAAAGAGGGTTGGAGGGAGTTGGAATCGTTGGCAAGTGATATGTATGAGCGGTTTGCTATTGCGAAAGTGAGCCAGATATTAAGTGATTTGGCTCGTAGTACCGATATTATTTTATATGACCGTGATGGTCAGTTTATTTTGCTTTGTCCGGAAACGAACCTCAATAACATTAGTGTTCTTGCTGAAAGAATGGAAGCGGCAGTAGAAGAAAGCATTAATGCCAAGATTGATTGGGGCACTGCGGCTTTCCCTGATGAGGCATTGACATTTGAAGATTTACTGCAAACGGCACAAAAGCGCTTGGCTACCCCCGGAGTAAAAAAGATTTCTGATTTATCTACAAATGAGGGAGCATAGTATGAGTGTTACAACTTCACGCAGAATTGTAGAAGAAGATTGGGTAAAAAAGTTTAACCCCAATAAGCGTTTGGTAACAGGTAAATCTTACTTAATTGCAAAACGTATTTATGACCTTACATTTGTAATTTTGCTTTCACCTTTTTGGGTGCCTGTTATGTTGTTAATAGCTTGTTTGATATGGGTTACTTCACCGGGCGCACCTGTTATTTTTATTCAAAACCGAACTGGTAAAGGCGGAAAGCGTTTTCGGATGTTAAAGTTCCGCTCTATGGTTCCGAATGCTGAGGCATTAAAAGGCACACTTGCTCAATTGAATGAACGTGGTGAGTTATCTGGTCCACTAAAACTTGCGCATGACCCACGCATTACTAAAATTGGAAGGATTCTTCGTAAAACCAGCCTAGATGAGTTACCACAAGTACTCAACATTCTTAAAGGTGAGATGAGTTTGGTAGGACCGCGCCCAACTTCATGGAGTCCGGAATCTTACAAACTTTGGCAAACAGAACGTTTGGATGTATTACCCGGTATCACAGGGTTATGGCAAGTTTGCGGGCGTGGAAGCGAAGATTTTAACGATTGGTTGAGATGGGATATTCGGTATCTTGAAAAAAGGTCTTTGTGGTTTGATACATTGATTTTGATTAAAACGGCGCAGACGGTCTTAAGGCAGCGCGGAGCTCGTTAGAAAGAAATCAATACAAAGTTTTTCTCGTTTATAAACTTTGTATTGATAAGCATATTCTTAAATGATAATTATAGAAAAATAAAATGGTACTAAGAAAAGATTATCCCTATATTTTACTGGCTATCTTGCTTTCGGCTTTAATTGCCACAGCAGTTTCAAACCCTAGCGAATCTGCTGGGACGTTTGCACTTTTAGGGTTAATAGGTATTGTAGTTGTTATGATGATTATTATTTACCCTGGCTTAGGGGCAAATATATTAATCATTGCTGTTTTCTTAAACATTTCTGCATATCTTACAGAAAACGACCTACCAGGCGTTATTAAACCTTTAGTAGCAATCGTATTTGTCTCTATTTTAGTTAGGAATTATTACGTCGGGCAAATCCCAGTTGACCGCCCAAAAACGAAGCGCATTGAACTTTTTGTTATCTTATATTTCTTTGCAGTAGCGGCTTCTTACCTTATTGCGATTGATAAAGACGATGCCTTAGAAAGAATAATTGATTTAGTAAAAGACATTGTGATTATGTATTGTATTTTGTTTTGCGTCCGCAACTTGGAGGAATGGAAGCAGACTGTTATTGTTATAATTGTGGTTACGACCTTTATCAGTATTCTAGGGATATATCAAATATCAAGCGGGAACTACGAAGAAACTTTTTTTGGACTTTCTCAAATCAATCACGATGAACGCGTTGGTGGACCCATTAATGAGCCAAATATGTGGGGGCAGATTTTAATTTCTATTATGCCGTTCACTATTTTTGGTTTCTTAAGAACTTCTGCTCGTACTAGATTGGCATTTTTAGGGGTGTTTATTATTATGCTTATCGAATTACTTAATACTTATAGCCGCGGAGGATACCTCGGTTTTTTTGTTACTGTGTTTTTTATTCTGTTCTTCTTTGTGCGAACCAACCCTATGGTTATCGCCTCAATTCTTTTGGTAGGTGCTTTGGGTCTTCCATTTCTTCCAGCCTCCTATATAAGTCGTTTTCAAACGATTACCGTATTTTCTTCCGGCTCAGAAAGTAATATTTATCAAGATGAATCATTTCGAGGTAGAACTAGTGAAATTATTACAGGGATGACCATGTTTGCAGAACATCCGCTGTTGGGCATTGGGGCAGGCAATTATGCCGTTAATTATCAAAAGTATGCACAAATTGTTGGTATTGAAACCCGCATTGAAGAGAGAGAAGCGCACTCTTTATATGTAGAAATATTAGCAGAAACAGGCTTGTTTGGCTTTATTACTTTTATGGGAATTATTTTGGCTCTATTTCGTGGTTTATCCAATATAAAATCGAATTTACGGCATACAGAATATTACCAAGAATGGTCATATCATATCTCTGCTGTTCAAGTTTCTCTCATTGGCTATTTGTTTGCCGCCATTTTTTTGCACGGTGCTTTTATTCGGTTTTTCTGGATTTTTGTAGCGCTTGCTTTGGCATTAATCCAGGTCCTTTACGAAAAAATCAATGCTACCACTTACAAACGTAATTAGTAATAAGGTATTTTATATCACCACTAAAACATCCCTTAAGTATATACATGAAAACAAATGAATCAACCAGACCGCGCTGATAATAAAAAACATACTATTGTGTACTTGATTGATGGGCTAGGCTGGGGAGGGGCAGAGCGATTAATGATACCAATATTATCCAATATTAATCGTGAACATTTCCAACCCCGTGTTTGTGTGTTGCAAAATAAAGATGGCAACCCCGTTGCTACCGAACTACAAAAAATAAACATACCAGTAGATACTGTTTTGATTCGCCATTTACGAGAAGTTAATGGACTAAAAAAAATTATTAACTACCTTCAAGAAACGAATGCCGATTTGCTTCATGCTCAACTAGAATTTGCGACTGTGTTTGGTGGGGTAGCCACCAAATGGCTGGGTATCCCAGCAGTAGCTACACTGCATACTTTACCTCTACAAAAGAAAAACCTTAAATTACGATTACATGACTCTCTTGAAAACTTTTTTTTGCGTAATTTTTTTAATCCAGTCATTTCTGTTTCTGAAGAAACCCGCATAGCCTATAAACATTTTGCAAAAATTCGAGATGGTAAATCTTGTGTAATTTACAACGGCATTGACTTAAATTTGTTTACTCCCAATCAGCAAAACCGCGCCTCTATCTTGCGGAAGTTTGGTATTCCACCTGATGCTATCGTATTAATAACAGTTGCTGTGTTGCGTGAACTTAAAGGCATTCAATATATGATTCAAGCCATGCCAGCAATCGTTTCTGCAAAGCCAAATGTATATTATCTTATTATCGGTTCAGGTGAACATGCCCAAGCCTTGCAAAACGAAGCGAAAAAATCTGGTGTTGGTGAACATATCATTTTTGCTGGCGCAAGGACAGATATTCCTGAATTAATGCCTGCTGGTGATTTATTCGTCTTACCTACGCTTACCGAAGCCCTACCAACTGTACTTGCCGAGGCAATGGCTTCAGGGTTACCCATTCTTGCTAGTCATGTAGGTGGCGTACCTGAAATGGTTCAAGATGGAATAAATGGTAGGTTAATTCCACCAGCGCAACCAGAGATTCTTACAAGTGTCGCCCTTGAAATGCTTAACAATATGGAAGCCTTGCGTCAAATGGGTAATGTGGGCAGGCAAATTGTCGAAGAAAAATTTAACATCAAATCGCAAGTAGCACAATTAGAAAATCTATATCTGAGATTGCTTTCTTAAATTATGAAACACACACACATTATTGTTGTCGAACCAGCCAATGGGGGCGGGTTAGTCCATTTTAGTTATCAATTATGTAACGCCTTATCTCGTTTAGGTGCCGAAATAGAGTTAATTACAGGTTCAGAGTATGAACTAGATTCTTTACCGCATCTATTTCGGGTAAATAAAATGTTGAAGTTATGGAAACTATTTGAAAACCGTTCTGAAATCACCTCTTTAAACTCTCTTCAAAAAGCCACCCTTTCTTTATTTCGCACCATGCGCAGGGGTGTAAGAGCCATCCGCGCTGTTTGGGCTTGGATAAGACTAACCATTTATATCCTTCGTGTAAAGCCCAATTGGGTTATATTTTCCGTTTTAGAATATCCTTTTCAATCTTTTTTTATTTGGCTATTAAAAACGAAAGGGATTCGCCTTAGCCAAATTTGCCATGAATTTGAAGAGCGCGAAGGCAATACTTTTATTAATAAATTTTTTCATCAGACCGATAAATTAGCATACCGCTCTTTTTCAAAAATCTTTTTTCTTTCAGACCATGCCCGTGGTCAATTTTTAACTTTCTACCCCACCATTTCTGAAAATGCAACTTATTCTATTCCACATGGAAACTCAGAATGGCTATTAGGCATTCAATCGCAAAACGCGGATGCAATACGAAGGCGTTTTAACATCGAAGCGGATGATTCAATCATATTATTTTTTGGCTTACTAGCACCTAGCAAAGGTATAGAAGATTTAATTCAAGCCTTTGCGTTGGCTTCAAAAGATTGCCATGCTAAATTGATGATAGCGGGATACCCGACTAAGCATATGAGCGCCGAATCTCTTACATCTTTAGCAGCAACATTAAATATTAGCGATAAAGTGATATTTGACTTTCGATATGTGCCTTCTAATGAAATTGGAGCATTGATGGAAATAGCCACTGTTGCGGCATATCCTTACCATACCAGCACACAAAGCGGCGCGTTACAAATTGCTTATACCTTTGGTAAACCCGTCATTGCCACACGCGCTGGCGGAATTGCCGAAGTTGTAGAAGATGGCAAAAGCGGATTTTTAGTATCCCCTCATGCACCTATTGAAATTGCTGAAAAAATAATTTTCTTCGTTAAAAACCCGCAGAAAGTGAAAGAAATGGGTAAATATGCAAAACACCTTTCTCAGACCCGTTTTGCATGGGATACAGTCGCCTCCCAAATTTTATCTGCTTATGATGTAGATTAATTTAGAACTACAAAAAAAGATTTTACGAATTACGAAGGCGGTTAAGTGGGCTGGCGAGCAATGAAAAATGAGCCGAGCTGTGGTTGTGCGAAATAAAAATTCTTCTTATCGTGTAAGGATTCTTCTTCGCAGTTGAATTTAAAGTAGGACCGCTTAATAATGTAAACGCGCTAGCAAGCCCCACTTCTTTTGCTATGGCGGCAATATCCGTATTAAAATCTGTTTGCATTCCGTTTGGGTATGCCAAACTAGTTACAGGTTCTTCAAGTTCTTGCTCAATTTTTTGTTTTGAGCCAATGATTTCTTCTCGGGCTTGTGTTAATGAAATGCGCGTTAAGATGGGGTGGTTGATTGTGTGTGCGCCAAATTCGATATTTGCATTTCGCATTTCACGAATTTGCTCCCACGTCAACATTTTGTTTTCAAAAAAATCATGAGGGATAGAAACGCCTAACGCTTCAGGCAATTGAGATACCCAAGTTTGCTTTTCGTTTTCACTTAATTTCTTCATCGCTTCAATCCATGATTTGAGAGTTGCCTTTTTCTCCTCAACCGATTGCCATGCTTTTTCAGCACCGTCTGGGAATTGAACACGGTCGGTTTGGGTGTGTACAAAACAGTAGGATGCCAAATCCCAATAAAACGGTCGGTTTGAAGCGATATATCCAGTGGTTAAGAAAATAACGGCAGGCAAATCATATTTTTTTAGAATCGGCAAAGCGTTTGTGTAGTTATCTGCATAGCCATCATCGAAGGTGATTAAAGCGGCATGTGGTGGCATAGGTGCTTTATTTGTTAACCAGTCAGTTAATTGTTGTAGAGAAATAACGCGATACCATTTTTTTATAAAAGCCATTTGCCATTCAAACATTGGTGGTGTGGCACTAATATTCGGTTGAAACATATCTTGATTGTTTTCAAGATAATCAATGCGATGATAATTTAACACCGTAAGCGAGTTAGGGAAAAATTTTTGCGCTAACCTAGTTGCATTGCTTTTATGTAAAAATGACAGTATTTTTTTTGAAAGAGACAAGATACACCTGCTTAATAATTCACTTTATTTTTGCGCCAGCGCATAGGCTTTGCGATACGCCGCCCACGTTAATTCAAATTGCTTTTCAAGGCTAAATTGTGTTTGTGCTTTATCTTTTGCATTGGTTGCTAAGCGCGAGGCTAACTTTTTATCATTGATTAATTGTAGAATCGCACTTGCCAATTCACTAGGATTTTCGGGTGGCACTAATAAGGCTTCTTGTTGATGCGTCACTAATTCTGGAATGCCACCTACCTGCGAAGCAATAATAGGGACTCCTAGCGAAGCCGCTTCTAGCAAGGCAACAGGTGTGCCTTCATATCGCGAAGGCATCATAAAAATATCACTAGCGTTGATGATGGCTAATGCTGTTTCTCTGTCTTGGTACCCTGCCAGCGTTACAAAGTTTTGCACGTTTGCGCTTTGAATAAGTTGCTCTAGTTCTTGTCTAAATTTTCCTTCACCTACAATCAATATATGAAAATTTTCGTTTGCTTTCTTAATTAATTCGATAGACTTAATAAGCACATCATGTCCTTTAATTGCTACCAGCCTGCCTACCGCCGTACAAATAACCTTATTTGATGGTAAAGAAAATTTTGAAACCAACCATGCTTTATCGCTTTGTATTTTTTGAATATTGGTCTCTATTGCGTTATAAATTAATTCAACTTTTTCATTTGGAATGTTCGCCGCAATCGCCGACTTGCGGTCATTTTCTGAAACAGTAATACACACACTCAAATTTGAATTTGTGGCTAACTCTAGTAGTGTATAAATTTTCCCTTTAATTGAAAACTTACCATGTTCGTTGGCATACCAACTATTTAATGTAGAAACCAAAGCCGCATTTGTTTTTTTTATTGCAAGGCTTGCCCAAAATTTTGATTGAATGTTCTGCGTATCCACAACTTGATAGCCTTCTTGCTGAATAGTCTTGCGGATATTTTGCGGTATCTTAACATCAAGCCGATGCTTGCCAACATAGTGAACAGGAATAGCGAACTTTTCCGCTTCTTTGCTGACCGCACTTGATTCTACAACTGCAAGCCCCACCTGGCTAGATTTTGCTTTGCGCAATAGTGAAAGAATCCTAGATGTAGAACCACCATACCTTATCGAAAGGTCAACCACTAAAACTTTAGGGTTATTTGTTAAATCTACTGTCATAGTTGAGATGATAGCATAACAAGTAATCTATCGCCTTTCTACTTTTTGCCATAAATGACCTTGCCCACCCTTAATAAACTGAAAAAACCCTTGTAAAGCGGCATAATTGCTATTCACTAAAAAAGTTGGCAAATAAAATAGGAGGCGCAATTTGCTATCGCCGGCGCGCCTTTCTATTTTTGCACCAAGTATAGCAAGTAAATAAAAAATTACTTGTAAACCAAAAAATAAAATGCTAAGAGGATTTGTTAAGTAGAACCAACTATCTGGTCGAGGGTAGGGAATCAAAGCGATTAAATTACTGATAAAAGCAAAAATCATAAAAAAAGGAACTAACGGGCGCAAATATTTATGTGAAAAAATTTGCCAGATTAAGATTGGTTTTTTGGGTAATAACTGAAACGACATTGAAATTGCCTGATACCTGCCTGCGTTGATTCTGCGCCGTCTTACAATTTCATCTTTTGAACTAGGTGATATGCGCTCAACAGATTGCGCTGTTTCTGCATACACAAGCCGATATCCTTTTCTCAAAACATGCATTGCAGAGAAAAAATCGTCATTGATGATATTGTTAGGAGGAGTTGTATATAAGTTTTTTCTAATAGCAAGAATTTCACCAGCCACACTGGTACAACTACTTACCCGACTTTCGTGCCGCTTAATAAAAGATTCGTATTTCCAATATAAGCCTTCTGAATTACCTAACTCGCCATCCCCTTTTTGAATGGTTTTTGAGCCACTACTTGCCCCTACGTTTGAATCGCTAAAAGGTGCAACGAGGTGTTTAATGGTATTTGGCTTGTAAAAATTATTTGCATCAGAAAATATGATAATTTCGCCAGTGGCAAAAGGCATGGCGCGGTTAATCGCCGCCATTTTTCCCTTGCGTTCTGGCTGATGCATCAGTTCGATTCCGTCCTTCTGATACGCTTGCACCAGTAAATTAGTACCGTCCTCTGAACCATCGGTGATAATCAAAATTTGCAACTTACCTTTTGGGTAATCAAGTTGCAGACTATTTTTAATTTTTTCTTCGATGGTGTCTTTTTCATTGTATGCCGCTATCAATAAAGTAACAGAGGGGGTATAATCTTCTTTGGTGTTATTGGTGCTTCTTGAGGGCATCATAGCAATCAGTGCTGGGTAAATAAAATATGTGTAGATAATTGCTCCAACGCTGAACCAAAAAAATATTGCAACTATGTAAGAGAGAGTTATCATGCTGTGGTTTCCTATCAATGATAATTTTCGTGTAGTGAGGCGGTTTTACACAACCCGAAAAGCATTATGTTAAACACTATATCTTAAGTTGAACAGGCAATCTTTTTATACCTATTTTCAAGCGTTTTCCAATAAGATTGCAATTTAACTGTCAAATTTCTCAAAATCCTGTCAAGATAGTGAAAATAGAGTATTATATTTCAATGGTAAAATTTTTATTTTCAAGTAATTATAACATTTGCACCAAACTTAAGGAGTTCTCTCCATGGAAATAAGGTTCATACTTAAAATTTTACAAAGAGGCTGGTGGTTGATTTTAATTTCAGCCTTACTCGCCTTGAATTTTTCCCTTTTTTATTCATATTATGTTGCTGTACCGCAATATGAAGTTGTTGCACGCTTTATTGTTAGCCCAAACTTACAAAGTACAGATAACCGAGATTTAGTTAACAGCCTAGAAGCACTCGATAAGCGTTCAATTATTGCTACGTATGCAGAAGTATTAAACAGCTATCAAATCACCGAAGAGGCGGTAAAACTGCTAGGTGAAAACGCCTCCGATTTTAGTAGCTATACAATGTCTGCCACTTTGTTGCCAGATGCGAATATCATCCGTTATAGTGTTCGAGGTCCCAACCCTGATGTGGCTGCTTTGCTTGCGAATGGTATTGGGCAATATGCTATTGATTATGTTAGAAAGCTATATGTTGTTTATAACATTGAGTTTTTAGACAAAGCGATACCCTCCTACGATGCGATACGTCCACGACCATTACAAGATGCCCTTCTTGCTCTACTCGTAGGTATGGTAGTTGGGGTTGGTCTGGCAATTTTCCGAGATCAAATATCTACTACCCTAAGCCGCTTTGGGCAGCGTAATGTTATTGACTATGAATCGCAGGCTTATACCCACGCCTATTTTGACCGCCACATGCGCCAAGAAATTATTAAGCAACCAGACGCTGTTATTACGCTTGGGTTAATTCATCTAAATGGAATTCAAGATATTTATGACTCGCTTCCGCAAGTCTATGTTAATCAAATTCTTCGTAAAGTAAACGAAACACTAAAATATCAATTACGTGGAAATGACATTGTTGGCAGATGGTCAAAATTACAATTTGCTGTATTGCTTTTAGGAACAGATGGCGCGTCTGCAAACAGAAGATTTGAACATATTCAAGAGGTTTTAGACCAACCCATCTCTTTAGAATCTGACGGTGAGTTTGATGTGAGCCTTGATGTTCGCATTGGATATGCAGACCGCCAAGGTGGCGAAGCTATCAATGTGTTAATAAATCAGGCAGAAAGTGCCTTAAACATCTCTATGGAGTCAAATACCAAGACCAATATGTATAAAGTTCGACCTTTTGGTTAGATAAACAATAGTTAGGTTAGCACTTGATTTGGAGCTTTCATGAAAATTAAATCTATTATCTTAGCTTTACTTATTGCATTATTAGGTTCTCCTGTTAATGTCTTTGCTCAACAACAACATTATTTTGATTCAACTGAAATATTGCCCGATATACAGATTACTGAAAACCGCGCCACTTTTACCTTTGCTGACCTTGGCATCTCTGAAAGAACTTTATTAAGCCCTTTTAGTCAAACTGCTATATTGTTTAGTACCCCTGCTGATTGGCAAATTACCGCAGGTAGCACAATTCAGTTTCAATTTGATGTTTTAATCAGTGGTGCAGGCTTAAGCGTTGATGATGATACTAGTTACTTAGCGGGTGTAAATTTAGTGTTTCGGTTTAACAATGTTGTTTTAGGGGTTGTATCTGTAGATAAATCTGGCAGTTATACTCAAACATTTCCTATTCCCAGTGAAGCGTTTGTACCTACTCGAGCAGACGGTAGGCATATTATCTCTGTAGCGTTAGATGCCGAATTAAGTTGTAATTATGAATTAAGCGCATCAGTATCACTCAAACTTAATTCGGTAGTTGATTTGTTTTATCAAAAAACTAACCCAAACTTAAATTTATCAAAATTACCTGCGCCTTTTTATCTTGATAATTCACTTGTAAAAGATAGCACTTTAATAATTATAAATGACAACCCAAGCCCAGTTGAGATTCAATCTGCCATGAATGTAATAGCGGGGTTGGGTGCAATGATTGAAGATGAATATAATTTTCAACTATTAAATTACAGTAAATTAGATGAAACTCTCCGCTCTCAAAACAACCTGATTTTTGTTGGTTTTCAAAAGGATTTTGCTGTTTTATCTGAAGTTGAATTTCAATCATTAACAGATACAACGAACAATATTATTGAAGATGACGGTATATTGCATTTAGCTCTTTCACCATGGAATCAGTCTAAATCTATATTACTTGTTAGTGGAAACTCATTCGAAGGCTTATCAAAAGCGGCTCACGCTTTTAGCACAGGCAACGTATTGGTTTATCAAGAGCCGTATGTGGCTTATGTTTCAAATGTGCAATTTCTGCCTACCGAAATACCAGCAGTAGAGGAATTTAAAATTGAAGATTTAGGATATGCGTCATTGACGCTTGAGGGGTCGGGCAGTTCGACTGAAGAGATTGTATTCTATGCGTCAAAATCTCAAATTGCAACAACAGATGCTTATTTTGAAATCGTTTACAATCACTCAGGCTTAACTCAATATACGTCATCTGCTTTTTCGCTGTATTTAAATGGCAATGTCTTTTTTACAAAAGTTTTATCAAAAGAAACAGAACAGGTAACAAAGCTACAAGTTCGCATACCGCCGGGGTTCCTAAGACAAGGCGAAAATATCCTTGAGATAGAGGCGAATATGATTGCTTTCCCAACATGCGAAAACGCCAATATCTTAAGACCTTGGTTTACGGTTTCAAATCAATCTTCGTTTTTTATGCCAGTGGCTCAATCTGGTGCATCTCAAATCTTCTTGCGTGATTTGAAATTTTACCCTGAGATGTTTACCATTAGTAGTGATTTAGGAGAAGTGGCATTTATCCTACCTGCTGGAGATTTAGAAGCATGGCAAATTGCCGCCCAGATTGCATATGAACTTGGTGCAAATGTGCAACCTGATATTGCAAATTTGCAAGTAGCTTTTGGCGATGCCGTGCCTGATGAAATAAAAGAAAATCGCTCCTTAATTATTATTGGCAAACCGAATGCCTTGCCGATAGTTTCTGACATTAATGATTTATTGCCTGCCCCATTTAATTTTGAAGACAATACTGCTAGTGAAAGGCAACTATTAATTTCTTACCGAATTCCACAAGGGCAAAGCATAGGCTACTTAGAGTTGTTGCAATCGCCCTTTAATAGTGAAAAGACAATACTGATTGTCTCTGGTAATACAAATGAAGGCGTGTTGTTAGCAGGGCGTACTCTAATCTTAAGTAACTTACAAGACCAACTCGCTGGTGTCTTCGCAGTGACAAATGGAACACAAATTGCTACTGGTAGCTCGAATGCCTCTTATTCGATTATAGGAGAGGGTGTTCCTGGCTCTCAACAAGTAAGTGAAATACAAATCACACCACAACAAGCGGCGCCACTAGATATTGAAACGCCATCTTGGCTTAATTATTTCCTTGTTGCTACTTCTGTGGTAATCCTTATAGTGATAATTGATGTGTTTAGACGGTTTTTACTAAAAGACAATCTGCGCCGTAAACAAGAAAAATTGTTAGAGCAAGCCATTGCTGAATCCAGTGTGAATGAGGATGATGAAGAAAAGTGAGCCTTTTGATGTGCTAAGGAAGTGAGCAACTTGCTCTTGAATTCTTAAAATTCGAGAGCAAGTTTTTATTTAAGAGTTTCTCTTCTGAAAATAATTATCTAGACCCATCATTTCTAATAAGGTTGTAAGCGACTCTCGTTCAATAAACCAAACCGTTACCAAATACCCAAACCCACCTGCTACTATGCTAAGCACTAGTTGATAAACAGGTGAAAGTTGTGTGCTGAGATAAACTACTAACAATGCCGAAACTAATAATACAGCCCCTGCTATAAACGCTTTTAATTCTCTTAAAAGTTCTAATAATTTTACGCCAATCATTTTTCTAATGATAATTAAGTTTACGCAAGAGGAAATAATTTCTGCGGCTAAATGCCCATAAGCAACGCCTAGCAAACCATACTGTGCGCCAATCCATAAACAAATTAAACGCATTGGAAATAAAGGGATAGACACTTTTAATAGAATATCTGGCCTCCCTATGGCTTTATACACATCACCTGCATGAAACCCAATTGAAATAATCAGAGTGTAAAGACTAATAATCCTTAACAATGGAATTGCTTCTACCCATTGCTCGCCAAAGACAACTCTGATTAATGGGTCGGCTACTGCTAACATGCCTAAACAAAGCGGGACAACTAATAGTTCAACATAGCGAACTGTGGATAAAAATCCTTTCTTCAACGCTTCTTTATCATTTTGTAAGGCTGAAAAAGCTGGGAATAAAACTGCCGTCATAACCCACATAGTATTCAGGATTAATGTTTCTGGCAGGCGATATGCAATTGTATATACTCCTAAGTCAGTTGTATCAAACAATCTACCAATGATTAGGTAATCGAAATTATCTTCCCATGATGTCAACGCGCTGACCCCCATAATAGAAAGCCCATAAGTGAAAAGGTCTTTTGCTATTTTTGTATCCCAATGAAATTGAGGTCTCCATGGAACAACTATCCATAAAATAATTGATGTTGAAAGTACCCCAATTAACTGACCAACCACCAATGCCCATACGCCAAACCCCATGGACGCTAATGTGATGGATACAGTCGCTTTGATAATTGCACTACTAAGTTCTGGAACGATTTTTTTTCTAAAATCTAATTCCCGTTGAAGTAACACATTTTGAATAGCACCACCAGATTTTAAGACAAAGGTAAGGCTTAACCATCTTAATACAGCAGTTAGTTCGGGTTCGCGAAAGAAAAGCGCAGCATACGGTGCTATAAAAAATATAACTAAGGTAAGAGCAATACTTGCGAAAAAGTTAATAAAAAAAGCAACATTAGCAGATTCGGTAATTTTGTCTTTCTTTTGGATGAGCGCCGCGCCAAACCCTAAATCGCTGACAATTGCTAAGTAATCCATGGTTAAGGTTGCCAGCGCTAGCAAACCAAAATTTTCTGGCAATAGTAACCGCGCCAGAATTGAAAGCGTAATTAAGCTTAAAAATTTTGTTGCGCCAAAAGATATATAATTCCACCCCATACCCCGTGCCGCTTTTTTTGTAACTTCTTTATATCTTTCATTTGTTTCTTCGCTCATCAAAAATTCCTAGATTCTTAATTTATTGATATACGCTTTAATATCCCTCATAGTAAGCATTTCGTAGTAGTTTGCCTGTTATTAAATATCTTTCAAATATAGCATCCCCTCAATGTTGTTAAAGAAAAGGTGCCTCAGGCAGGAGTCGAACTCATGGCATCCCCTCAATGGGGGCAACCGCTGACAATGTTCTTAAAGAAGGTGCCTTAAGCAGGAGCCGAACTCATGGCATCCCCTCAATGGGGGCAACCGCTGACAATGTTGTTAAAGAAGTAGCCTCAGGCAGGAGTCGAACTCATGGCATCCCCTCTCAATGGGGGCAACCGCTGATAATGTTGTTAAAGAAGGCGCCTCAGGCAGGAGCCGAACTCATGGCATCCCCTCAATGGGGGCAACCGCTGACAATGTTGTTAAAGAAGGCGCCTCAGGCAGGAGTCGAACCCACAACCTACTGATCCGAAGTCAGGCGCTCTATCCATTGAGCTACTGAGGCGTAACCAAAATTATACACGATTTCACCAAGCCCAAGCCGTGATAGAATCGGCGCATCTTATTAAAAAGGATAATGCCGAATGGTAGATGTCAAATTGTTTGGGGAGCGCGTGCGAGAAAGTTTACAAAAAGTCATCGTTGGAAAAAATCAATCACTTGAATTTGTTTTGATTGGTTTATTGTGCCAAGGACATATATTAATTGAAGATGTGCCAGGCGTTGGAAAAACAATGCTAGCACGCAGTTTAGCCCGCTCATTAGATTGTGTGTTTAATCGCATTCAATTTACACCAGACATGCTCCCTAGCGATGTAACGGGAATTTCAATTTATAACCAGCAAAAAAAGAAATTTGAATTTCGCGCGGGACCGATTGTGGGACAAATCATTTTGGCAGATGAAATTAACCGTGCTACACCCAAAACGCAAGCCGCATTATTAGAAGCGATGGAAGAACGCCAAATCACAGTAGATGGAGTCACACATCCATTGCCGCAACCATTCATGGTGTTAGCAACCCAAAATCCAATTGAATATGAAGGCACGTTTCCATTGCCAGAAGCGCAACTTGACCGTTTCCTTTTGCGAATGCGTTTGGGCTATCCAAACATTTTGGATGAAATTCGCATCATTGATGACCAAAAGTTGGCTCACCCGATTGAGAGTTTGAAACCCGTTGTTAAAGTGAAGGAATTATTGCAAGCAGTCAATGCGGTTAAGAAAGTATATGTATCGAATACGATTAAGCGATATGTTGTTGAGTTAAGTGTGCGGACACGCCAAAGTCAAGATGTATATTTAGGTGCCAGCCCAAGAGGAAGTTTATCGTTAGCACGGGCTGGGCAGGCAATGGCGGCATTACAAGGGCGTGATTATGTTTTGCCAGATGATATAAAAGCGTTGGCTGTGCCAGTATTGGCGCATCGTATTATTGTTAGTCCAGCCGCAAGGTTGAGAGATTTAAGTTCAGACAAAATCGTGCAAGAGATTGTTTCTGCTACACCTTCACCGGGCGGCTCGTTCACTGCTGATTCGGCAAGGAAGAACTAAATCATGCCAGCAGGGCGAATTTTACTCGCCACTTTATTTTTGATTGGTGTGCTAGGGGTTTTGATTAGCGACTCATCTTTATATTCGCGCTTTATTTACATCAGCGTTTCATTATTCCTACTCACTTGGGTTTGGACGCGCTGGCTTGTAAACAAAATATGGGTAGAACGCACTGCTCGTGAACTCCGCGCCAATGTGGGTGATATTTTTGAAGAACGTTACAAACTTACCAATAATAGCCGCATCCCTGCCGCGTGGATAGAAATTATCAACCAATCGAAAATCCCTTATGTCGCTGGCTCACGTTTATTGACATTGGTCATGGGAAAACAAAAAAGAACCTACAACGCTTATTCTTGGCTTACTCAGCGCGGAGGTTTTCAACTTGGACCCACAGCCGTAAACATAGGCGACCCGTTTGGAATTTTCACCACTTCAAAAACTATCCCAGCACAAGACACATTGGTTGTTTTACCAATGATTCATGAAATCCAATTTTTTCCATCATCGCCAGGCTTATTGCCGGGCGGGCATGTTATTCAAAGAAAATCACAAGATATTACACCCCACGCCGCAGGTATTCGCGAATATGTGCATGGCGACGCGATGAAAAGAATCCATTGGCGTACTAGCATAAAACGCAACAAATTAATGGTCAAAGAATTTGAACAAGACCCGCAAGCCGAAGTTTGGATTTATCTCGACTCGCACAAAAAAGTTCATTATCAAAAACCTTATGAATATGATGAATTACCTTTACATAATATCTTATTTATCAAACGCCCCAAGTTAAAATTACCGCCATCAACACTTGAATATTCCGTCAGCATTGCCGCATCGCTTGCGCATTATTTTATTCGTCAACGTCGCGCGGTTGGTTACGCCAGCATTGGTCAAACATATAACATACTCACAGCCGATAGAGGCGAAAGACAAGAAGCAAAAATTTTAGAAACACTTGCATTTGTCCAAGCCGATGGCGCAGTTTCAATTGCAGGCTTAGTTTCTACTCAAGCCATGCAATTGCCCCGCCGTTCCACTGTGATTTTAATTACACCCACCGTTCGCGAAGAACTATTACAAGCAGTAGATGATTTACTTTTACGTTCTTTGCATCCAGTCGTTGTGTTGCTCAAAGCGCACACCTTCGGCGGCACAACAGGCACAGAAACACTCATCAATTCTTTGCGCGAAAGGCACATTCATGTTTGCGTTGTCAATTGTGATGACGACCTCTCAACCGTTCTCAGCGCAACTGCCCCAAAGATACAGGATTTTCATTCATGGCAAACTCCAGAATTATCACAATAGATTTGCATTTTCAAAATAAAAAACAAGCCATTGCTTCTTATTTGATTAAGAGCGATGATGCCGTTATCTTGATAGAAAGCGGACCCGCTTCTACCTTGCCCACGCTTGATTCTGCACTATCAGCCTTTGGCTTATCTTTGGGTGATGTGACCCACGTCCTGCTCACACACATCCACTTAGACCATGCAGGCGCGGCTGGTCAACTTGCTCAACATGGCGCACAAATTTATGTGCATCCACTTGGTGCGCCACACTTAATTAGACCTGAAAAATTAATCGCCAGCGCATCACGCATTTATGGCGATAGGATGAATCAACTCTGGGGTGAGATTCTGCCTGTTGAACAGAATCAAATTCACATCCCGAATGATGCGGAAGAATTTGCAATCGGCAATCTAAAATTTTTACCAATTCACACATCAGGTCATGCCGAACATCATTTTGCATACATCTTTGAAGAGACTTGCTTTTCTGGCGATGTAGGCGGCGTTCGCATTCCAGGTTATCCATATTTGCGTGTACCCATGCCACCACCTGAATTTCATTTTGAAAAATGGCGTGAAAGCCTTGCGAAATTAAAAAAATTAAACCTCAAACAAATTGCGCCAACACATTTTGGGATTTATGATGATGTAGAGTGGCATTTGAATGCTTTACAACAAAATTTAGATGCGACCGAAAAATGGCTGGAGCAAGTAATGCCAAGCGAACCTTCGTTAGAAGAATTGCGCGAACAATTTACAAAGTGGATGGAACAACAAAGCCGTGAGCAAGGTTTAAGCGAAGAAGTGATTCAAGTTTATACTGTTTCAAACCCAATCGGCATGAGCGCCGATGGTTTGTTGCGTTATTGGAACAAATATAAAAATGCAAAATAAAATTTGGTTCGATGAAGTTTTGCACTTTACAAAAACTTTAATGGGGATTGTAAGTGTTAGCCCGAATATCAAAAATGAGAATAAATGTGCTGATGTAATTCGTGATTTGACGTTAGCACCATATCAAAATGGCAAACAACCTGATGTGTTTTCTGATTTTTGGTTTACAGAAGACGGCAGAAAAAACTTTGCTTGTTTGTTGAGGAGTAAAAGAAATTCTGCCAAAACAATTATTTTAATGGGGCATTTTGATACAGTCGGTGTGGATGATTTTGCGCGTTATGGCGATGTGAATATCGCTTTTCAGCCTGAACAATTGATTGAAGAAATGAAGAAATATTTTCAGTCAAAAAATGATTTAGATATTTCAGAACAATCCGCATGGACTCATTTGCAAACTGGAGATTGGCTTTTTGGGCGTGGCTCTGTGGATATGAAGTCGGGCGTGGCAATCAATATTGCTATTTTGCGAGCATTTGCTAAACCTGATGAAAATGGGAATCGCCTAATTGATGAATTAGATGGAAATTTGTTGTTACTCGCCTGCCCAGATGAAGAGATAGAATCAGCAGGTGTTTTAGCGGCTGTGCCAAATTTGTTGAAGTTGCGTGAAAAAGAAAATTTGAATTACATCGGTGTAATTAATACCGATTACACTGCGCCACGCAATGAAAACGAAAATACTCGTTTTATTTATTCAGGCACGGTGGGGAAGTTGTTGCCATCATTTTACATTTTAGGAGTCCGCACACATGTTGGCGAAATTTTTCGTGGGGTGGATGCTTCTCACATTGCGGCTGAGTTAGTGCGTGAAATTAATCTCAACCCAACATGGATGGATAAGTGGACTGGTAAACTAGGAAATGAAACAATCACTGAAATTGCAGTTCCGCCTGTGGCTTTGCAAATGCGTGATTTGAAGCCTTTGTATAACGCCGAAACTGCTGGTGATGCCTTTGTGTATGTCAACTGGCTCACGTTGCAAATCAATCCGCTTGAAGCGATGAAAAAGATGAGGGATTCAGCAAAACAGGCATTAGGTCAGGTAATGAGGCGGGTGGAAGAGAGTTATCAGGCATTTAGCAATTTAGGTGGTCAATCACAAACACCACTTGAATGGAATGAATTAATCATTTCGTATGATGAGTTATTGCACAAAGCCTCTCAAGAATTTGGGGATACCTTAAGCGGATGGATGAAAAATAAAGTTGATGAATTTTCATCACAAGCAAAAGATAGCCGTGAATTAAGTTGCTTACTTGTAGCAGAATTAGCAAAATTAGCAAAAATAAACGGACCCGCCATCATCACATTTTTTTCGCCGCCATATTATCCTTCGGTTTTGCCGCAAGAAAATGAATTGACTCGTTCTGTCGCTTCTGTTATCCATGAGTTTGATGATGAGATTCAATTGCGTGGCTTTTTCCCATATATATCGGATTTAAGTTATATGCGCCTTGATACCTCTGATGTCTCAGTAAATTTGAAAAAGAACATGCCACTATTTGATTTGGAAAATAAAGTTTATTTGCTCGATTCAAATAAACTAAATGAAATTAAATCTTTGAATTGCCCCGTGATTAACATCGGTCCGTTTGGTAGAGATGCACATGGCTTGTATGAGCGTGTATATATGCCCTATTCCTTTGAGACTGTTCCGCAGATAATTTGTCAGACCATTAAGCATGTGTTTGCGAAATAAAATCACCCGCAACTTCGCGCCATTTCGGTTGTTAACCTGATAATAACTCTTCCGCCTTGACAGTTATCTGCTTTTTACCTATCATCACGGCGTTTTAACACACGTCACACTGAGCAGAGCGAAGCATCTCTACGATAGTAGAGACCCTTCCCTTCGTTCAGGGTGATAATAAAATTTGAAAAGGATATGAATATGATTAGGCACGCAAAGATTGTAGCAACGATTGGACCTGCTTCTGATTCAGAAGCAGTATTGGAAAAATTAATGAATGCAGGGATGAATGTTGCCCGTTTGAATTTTTCACACGGTACACACGAACAACATGCCGAAAGAATAAAACGAATTCGCAAAGTTGCTGAACGGTTAGAAACTCCGCTGGGGATTTTGCAAGATTTACAAGGACCAAAAATCCGCGTGGGCAGATTAGAAGCACCGCTTCAACTTTCAATTGGTGAAGAGGTCTATTTGTATCCCACCAAAGAAGAAAAACCAAAAACGGAATGTCAATTAATCCCCGTAGATTTTCGTGAACTGTTTGAGTCTGTTCAAGTGAAAGATAAACTTTTATTAGATGATGGGCGGCTTGCTTTAGAAGTGATTGCTTCCGACAATCAGACTGTCCATGCCAAAGTGTTAGTGGGTGGTGAATTGTTTTCGCATAAAGGCATCAACTTGCCAGGCGTAAAACTCCGCATTGCTGGCTTTACCGAAAAAGATAAAAATGATTTAGATTTTGGAATTTCACAAGGCGTAGATGCAGTTGCTATTTCATTTGTACGCAGTGCTGAAGATGTTCGCACAGTCCGTGCGGCGATAAAAGAATTTTCCAATGGCAAACGCGAGCCGATGTTAATTGCGAAATTAGAAAAGCCCGAAGCCATGGATGAACTAGAAGAAATTTTAGATGTGGTAGATGGTGTAATGGTAGCCCGCGGAGATTTAGGCGTAGAACTTCCACCAGAGCGTGTACCGTCGTTACAGAAAACAATCATTCATGCCGCAAATGCAAAAGCAAAATTAGTGATTACCGCTACACAAATGCTTGAGTCCATGATTCAAAACCCGCTTCCGACTCGCGCCGAAGCATCAGATGTCGCCAATGCAATTTTTGATGGTACTGACGCAGTCATGCTTTCTGCTGAAACTGCTTCAGGTGAATACCCAGATTTAGCAGTTGAGATGATGTCACGCATTGTCATCGAAGCAGAAGCACACTTCAAAGAATGGGGAAGTCGTCAAGATGGCAGAGCAGGCTTGGGCAAGAGTGATGCGGCATCTATGGCACGCGCGGCAAATGCTTTAGCCAGTGACCCAGATGTTAAAGGTATCGCCGTATTCACTATGCAAGGTCGTTCCGCATGGCTCATGTCAAAAGCGCGTCCACCAAAACAAATTCTCGGCTTCACACCAGAACGAAATACATTGAATCAACTTGCGTTTTTGTGGGGCGTTGAGCCACATCTCGTGCGTTATGCAGGTTCGCTCGATGACATGATTGCCGATGTTGATTCTGTTTTATTGAAATCAGGAATTGAAAAAGGAAATCAAGTAGTGTTAGTATGCGGATACCCAATCGGCGACCAACGCCCACCCAACATGGCATTGCTTCACACCGTTGGAAGTGAACCGACTGTAAAACTTGTGCGTAAACTTGCAGAAAATAATGTTGGGAAGTAACCCGCTTCTTTCTTAACCGATAATTGATTCTGTTTCATCAAAATTTGTTTTAACCTCAACATAAGTGACAGTCATTTTCAAAATGACTGTCACTTTATTATTTCTCAAATGTCGCAATCAAAATCCCAAGCGTGATTAAAATTCCGCCAAAAATAAATAATGGCGTAATTGTTTCTGATAAAAAGAACCAACCTAATAATGTGCCGACCACAGGTTGAGCAAAAAAAGTTAAAGAAGCAACTGCGGCAGGTAATTCTGCAAAGGCATAATTCCATAAAAACATTGCTACTGCGGTTGAGATAATCCCTAAAAATAATAATCCGCCAATAATTCCAATTGTGATTTCACCAACGCCTTGTATGTTGATTTCCCAAATGCTAAACGCAATGCTGGTTGGTAAACCACCTAATAACATAATCGTACTGGAAGTTAACAAATCTGAATCCTTAGAAACTTTGCGAACCAACACGGAATACAAAGCCCACGTTAACCCTGCGGCTAGTAAACTCATATTTCCCCAAAACAACGAAGACGATAATTCAGCAGTTCGTGGGTCAATAACTGCTAACACGCCCATTGTTGAAATGACCAAAGCAATGATTCGTTGCCAAGTTGTTTTCTCGCCCAATAAAAATGGAGCAAACAACAAAACAAACGCTGGCGTTGTGGATGTAATTAACGCGCCATTCGATGCTGTTGAAAGTTTTGTGCCCACAAATTGAAAGCCCAATGAAATTCCATAACCTACAAAACCAACCCAAAAACTTGTCCAAAAGAATTGTTTGTGTTCTTGGTAGCGAATGCTTTTACCGCTCTCGCGGGGTCTCAGACCCCGCGAAGCAAAATTATTTCTAAAATAAATGACAACTGCTAATGCCAAAGCCCCCATGATTAAACGTAACGTCAATAACGAAAATGGCGGAATGACTTCCAAAACAACTTTACTAACAACATACATGCCGCCCCAAATGGAGGCGGCAGTGAGACCTGCTATTAAACCTGCGAATGAATCATGTTTTTTCATAAGTCCCCGATTATACCGAAATCCCAAACATGACATGTTTCATTATGACGAATGTTAATTAAACTTCTAAAAACAGGAATAAACTTAATTAATAACGGTTTTATAGAAACATGTCATATTTTATTATGTTTAAGTAGATGCACCAACCCAATTCCAAGCCAGCCAAATCACCATACCATTAAATACCAAACTGACAGCCAGCAAAAATTTATCATACATAGACGGATAAGAGGGGATACTAATTAAGTTGAACAGCAAAAAGAATGCCGCCACAATCATGTTTGCCCAACGATTCACGGGGTAATCTAAAAATACAGAGAATACCACCATCAGAATTGGTATCAACATTAACACTGCCGCCACCATCCACATCCACTGCGTGGCGGGTTGCCCTGCCATTTCGCCTGGCTTTGCATCTCCGCTAAAAATTCTTAACACATCGCCCAACAAATAGGTGAGCATCGTGGCAATCCATAATACTGAAAGTTTGATTTGTATATCTTCCATTTTATATTCCTTTTTTAATTTCGTCAGAGATACACGGAGATGAACAAAGATAAACTCTATATCTTCGTTTATCTTTGTTCATCTCTGGTAGAAACGTTTACAAAACCGTAATCACTATCTTTCCGCTTGCATGACCTTGCACTAAATGACGAAACGCATCAGGTGTTTGTTCAAACGGATAAATTTTATCAATCAACGATTTTACTTTTTTATTTTCTATCAAGTTTTTAACAGCCATTAAGTCATTTTGACTTGGCTTTGCAGTTAAGTTTGTAATTTTCTTTTGAGAACCCATAGTGGCTACACTTCCCAAAAGAAGAGAAGCAAAAATTTGTTTCATCGTGCCGCCACTGCAAACATACACACCATTTTCAGTTAACGTGCGTTTATAGTCTGCTAACGAGTGATAGCCATTCGTTGCCAAAATCAAATCATACTGCTTTCCATTTTTTGTAAAATTTTCTTTGGTGTAATCAATTACATGGTCTGCGCCGAGCGCGCGTGCATTTTCAAGGTGTTTTGTACTGCACACCGCCGTCACTTCTGTACCAAAAGATTTTGCAATTTGTAAAGCAAACGTCCCCACGCCGCCCGAAGCGCCATTGATTAACACTTTTTGCCCCGCTTTGATATTTCCCTTTTTTAGACTTTGCAACGCCGTGACTGCCGCCATCGGAACAGCCGCCGCCTCTTCATGTGACATGGTAGTTGGTTTATGCACAAAAGCATTTTCTTTAGCGGATACATATTCTGCCAACCCGCCCAAACCGCTGGAGGATAAATCTGCAAACACTTCATCCCCAATTTTGAATTGTTTTACATTCTTGCCAACCGCTTCGACTATTCCTGATATATCTGCCCCTAAAATTGTTCTCTGCGGTCTTTGAAGCCCAGCCTCAAAGCGGAGCATAAAAGGCTCGCCCTTCAAAAAATAAGCATCCGCTTTATTGAGCGAAACCGCACGAACTTTGACTAAAATTTCATCATCTTTTGGGCTTGGTTTTTGTATTTCTTCTAATTTTAGAACATCAGGTGTTCCATACTCATGATAAACAAACGCCTTCATTTAAGTAAATCTCCTTCTTAAGATAATGCTTCCTTATACGCTTTCTCTAACAAAAAGTTTCAGTGAAAATGTAAATCAATTCACCATAAATGCAAGCCATCGTTCTTCGCGGGGCCAATACTTGAATACCAATAAGCATAAGTGATAACTAATAACCCCAAAAATAATACCAATCCATAAATTGAACCAGCATATAGGAAAACATTTTCGATTTCTGTTTCACCACAAAACCATGTTGCAGACCAATAGGTGTCACTGCCAATTTCAGAGATATTTTGCGCATAAGTCATTTCTTGATTTGGGCAGACAAGAGGTTTTGCAATCAGATTTAGATTTGGATATATTGAACCAAGTCCCCTAGAAATACCAGTGATGCCGATAAAGATAGAAAATACAAACCCTATTATTAGCCCAATGACGAGAGAACTGGTTTTAACTTTTTTGATTCTCATACCAAACAACTCCTCATGCTGAATACCATTTCAACACTCGTAACGCACGCAACGTATTCCAGCGACTTGGTTTGCCTTCGCCTTCGTTTATTTCAATTGGCATAACACCTGAGTATTGCACATCAAGAAGCCATTTTCCATCACTATTACATTTTGACATGACTACTTCAATCGCATCTGCTATTCGCTCATCAGGAATGACGTCCGCATTACGCATATACTCAAGCCCACGCAAGATGTCATATCGCCACCAAGTTGGGAAAGCAAAATTTGCCCACGCATTTCCGCCTTTGCGGTCTTTTTCAATCACCTCACCTGTTGACTTGCGCTTGAAAAGATAGCGTTCAAGAATGTATTCTTGTCCGCGCAGACGTGCCGCAGTTACTTCTTTATTTTCTCCGTTTGTTTTTTCGTATTCTAATAACGCTTCTAACACGCAGATTGTCGTGTTGAACGATGAACGCGTTGAGCCGTTTTCCGCTTCGCAATTCCAACCGCCATCTGGTAACTGCTCATGGAGCAATCTCTTAATGATGCCACTAACATCTTGACCGAAGTATGCGCCTGCTGTCGCCACTTGACCATTGATACATGGCTCTATTTCGCCAGTGAAAAATAAGTTGTTATCACACTCTGGCGGACCTGAATCTTTCCACGTTACATAATCACTGACGAGCCTTAATGCTTGCTGTGCTTTTGCGCTTGCAGGGTCAAGCCCTAGATGATACAAAAGCCATAATACATGCATTGTCGAGTTCCAACCGTGATTCCATGCTGTGCCTGCCCATTTGCCATCATTTCCTTGTAAAGCAAGCAGTTGCGCTCCCCAACCTTCGGTAGCGACTTTTGCACGTTCAACCGCAACTTCATCAGCAGGCGCGTCCATTAAATCTTGCATTACTTGCCAGCGAATAGATGGGTCAGAATCAAGCAACCAGTCTATCACTAATTGGTTTGGTTGATAATTTTGTTGTTTAGGTGAATGAGCCATAGTTTTCTATTCTCCATTGACGATTCTTCTATTTTTAGAATATCAATTTCCCCATATTCATGATAAGAATATTATTCATTGAAAAGTTCCTTGTTAAGATAATGCTTTCTTTACGGATTATCTTACAAAAAGTTTTAGAAGTTTATCATTGCTACTCATTCGCAGATATTAAGAGTTGGTCTACTATCTCAATAATTTTTTGCATTTCTGAATCTAAAGGATAATTATCTTCACCGCCGCCTGAGAACCAAACCTCAGTATACCAATGCCCTAAATAAGTAAAATATGTACACTTCAAACCATGCGTATTATATTCATGGCAATAAAGAACTGACGCTGGCTTACCTTCTTGGGCAGGAGTTATCATAACGGGTTGTTGTTTAGCAAAACTGGCAAATTGTCCGCTGTCACGTCTTTCAAAAGATTGAACAGCATATTCGGGGTTTGCGTACCAAACAGACCTCTGCCAAATTTCTACGCCTGTATGCCCAGAGGTATATTCTACAGTTCGTAATCGAATCGTAAGTACGCGTTTCTCCCATTGCCAGCTTCTCGAAAATTTTAATTTTGAGACTTCACGACTACCTAACCAGTCCTGTGTTGAAATCATAGGATGTTTAGGTGCTAATATTTCAACAGGATTTAATACAACAATTTGACCTCCAATCCCGATTACTAAAATCAGCAATACTCGAAATAGGTCTTTGTTTAGGTTTGCAATACTAAAAGGTAAAGATTTTGAAAATTGCATAGTTTATTTCGGATTTAGTTACTTTAAGCATTTGCCCCACCAGAGAGTATGAACAAGAAAATTTGTATAAAGAAAGCTAAAATCAGCAATATTGGCACAAATATCAAAAGTAGAAGTGAATATTGCCATGATAAACCAGCCAGGCGAGAAATTGCTATTGCAGTAAAAATTGGGCTGATGATTGAGAGTATTATAAAGAAATTGCCTATCATGTACACACGATAATAACCAAAAATAGCAAAATAAGTAGCGAAAATCAGACAAGCTAGCCAGATAAAAAACTTAACTTCTTTAGATGCACTATCTAACCCGAAAAGACCTTGGAATGTATCTTTATCTTTGGATTCCATTAGAGAACCTTTTTGAATTGGCGAAATTTGTGTTTTTTCATTTAGTGTCTATACCGAATGATTCTATACAACTATTATATACATGATTATACAGCCACACTTATCAATTACCAATTCCCACCTACCTTCCCTCTCAACTTCTTAATCTCACTATCTCTCTTTTTCGCCTTCAATCTTTTCTCTTTCGATGCCTTTGTTGCTTTCGTCTGCTTACGAACTTTTGGTTTCACGCTTGCTTTTTGAATCAACTCATAAAATTTTGCAATTGCATCTTCGCGATTTTGTTCTTGGGTGCGGAAGCGTTTCGATTCGAGAATCAGAACGCCATCCGCATTGACTCGTTTTCCTGCTAACAGAATCAAGCGTCCCTTAGTATCTGAAGAGAGGTTGGGAGAATGGAAAATGTCGAAGCGCAGTTGAACGGCTGTGGCAACTTTATTTACATTTTGCCCGCCTGGTCCCGAAGCACGGATATATTCCAATTGAATTTCTGAATCAAGATTTTTCATTTCCCAAAAATTATACTTTCAAAAAACAATCCGCAGATTTCGCTGATTGCACAGATTTTTATTTTCTATCTGCGCAATCTTTTAATCTGCGGATTAATTCTTTGGGTGAGGTCTAAAACATCAACGAATTAACTTTTTCAAGCACGGCTTTATCGGGTCGTAAATCCGCTTCGGTTAAGCGATTGAGCGGAATTGTATCGAGCAAGTTATAAGTTTCAGTGAGTGTAGGCTTTTCAGGGTTGACGTAAATTAAACCAGTTAACAACCAATTATTTTGCGCGGCTTCGTTTGAAATTCGCAAGGCTTCTTCTTTGTTGGTGGGGTCGTAGCCATGTTCGAGGTTTTTCAAAATGACATGCGAACCATCATGCAATGCAACTTCACGAATTTCACCCGCTTCCATTTCACGTTCCAACATAATTTCATTGCGCGGCGGAATATAAGAAATTTCATGCAAAGGTTGTTCATGTTCTTTGCCCCACGCATACGAGTGATAAGCAGTGGCTCCGTCATTGAAAGTAACACATGGACTAATAATATCCAATACGGCAATGCCTTTGTGCGAAAGCGCGGCTTTGAGCAATTCTTTCACTTGTTTCGGGTTACCTGCAAATGAACGTGCTACAAAACTTGCATTGGAAATAATCGCTTCCATACAAATATCAACAGGCATGTATGGGTTTTCACCTTGCTTTTTTAATTGCAAACCTTTTTCAGCAGTAGCAGAAAATTGTCCTTTGGTGAGTCCATACACACCATTATTTTCAATAATATAAACCATGTTTACATTGCGGCGCATCACATGTTTGAATTGCCCCATGCCAATGCTGGCTGTATCACCATCACCAGATACTGCAATGCCACGCATGTTGGGTGTTGCAAACAATGCGCCTGTCGCAATCGAAGGCATACGACCATGCAAACTATTGAATCCAAACGTGCGATTCAAAAAATATGTTGGCGATTTAGATGAACACCCGATACCACTGAATTTCAAAACATCTTCTGGCACAATATCCATTTCATATAATGCCGTGATGATTTGATTTGAAATCGAGTTATGCCCACAACCTTGGCACAAAGTCGTTGGGTTGCCGCGATAATCATTTTTTGCTAAACCAGCGCGATTCAAATTGGAAGGCGTGCCAGCCATAGGAAGAGTAGTTTCAGTTACCATAATTTTCTCCTTTAATAGGTCATTGCGAGGACGCTCTTGCTCTTTGTCCGAAGCAATCTTCTAGTTAATAAGTAGAAGATTGCTTCGCTCGCAACGACATGATAGTTATTTCTTCTTCGCTTCTTTCTTTGACTTTGAACTTGGTTTTGCAACCTTAGCATTTTTCTTAACTGACGCTTTTTTCTTTGCACTTACTGCCTTCTGCTCACTGCTTGCTGAATACTTTTCAAGAATTCCGTCACGAACCCAAGTTGCAGAAGCAGGCAAACCATCATGAAATGCCACAGACTTAAACTTCATCGCAAACTGTGGATATTCCGCCAACAAAATTTTATACATTTGCCCATCACGATTTTGTTCCACAACCATAATTTGTTCATGCGTTTCAATAAACTTCGTTACTTCATCTGTAAATGGAAGCGCACGCAAACGCAAGAAATCAGATTTGGTTCCATTTTCTTTATCCAATAAATGCTGTGCTTCGAGAATTGCATTTTCAGTTGAACCGAAAGCCAAAATACCAATATCCGCACCTTTGACTTCTCTCAAGACAGGCTTAGGCATAAAGTTTTTTGCACTTTCAAATTTTTTCTTCAACCGTTCCATGTTGCGGATGTAAACATCAGAATCTTCGGTATATCTTGCATATTCATCATGCCCTGTTCCGCGTGTGAAATAAGCACTAGTTGGATGTTTATTGCCCGGAATCGTTCGATAGGGGATACCATCACCGTCTTTGTCAAGGTAACGTCCCCAGTTACCTTTTAATTCTTCCAAATCTTTTTCCCACAAAACTTTTCCTCTATCCATCGGAACATCAGGATATTGGAAGGGTTTGCTCATCCATTGATTCATGCCAATATCTAAATCACTTAATACAAATACAGGTGTTTGCAAACGTTCAGCAATATCAAATGATTTCCAACCGAATTCAAAACATTCATCTAATGTACCGGGCAAAAGAATAATGGTTTGTGTATCACCATGACCGATTGAATAGACAAAGGTTAAATCCGCTTGTGAGGTACGAGTCGGCAAGCCGGTGCTAGGTCCGATGCGTTGAATATCCCAAATCACAACAGGCACTTCGGCATAATAGGCTAAGCCTGCAAATTCAGTCATCAAAGAAATGCCAGGTCCCGAAGATGAAGTCATGGCGCGTAAGCCAGCCCAACCTGCACCAATCGCCATGCCTAACGCGGCGAGTTCATCTTCGGCTTGAATGACTGCGTATGTTTTCTTGCCATCTTCACGCTTACGGAGCATCGGCAGATAATCAATCACGGCTTCGGCTAATGATGAAGCAGGTGTAATTGGATACCAAGCCGCAAATTGAATACCACCAAAAATTGAACCAATTGCCGCGGCGGTGTTGCCATCGGTCATGATTAAATCTTTCGTCGCATCCATTGGCTCTAAATAAAATGGGTCTTTCTTTTCAAAATTATTTTTTGCATAATCTGCGCCAACTTTAACCATATTGAAGTTCATATCAATTGGTTTTTGTTTTCCTTTGAAGTGAAAACTTAAAGCAGTGTGTATCGTTTCCAAATCCATGTTAATCATGTAAGCCAACGCGCCAACATAAATCATGTTGCCGACCAAATCACGAAAATCACTTGGGATGCTCGTATCAGCGCGGACAAGACTCTTAATTGGCAAAGGATAAATAGCAATATCTGTACGATTGATTCCAAATTTAATATCGTCAGCGTAGAAAAATGCTCCACCCGCCGAAACAGATGCCAAGTCTTTGGCAAATGAATCGGGGTTAATCGCAATCACAATGTCGTTCGATTCTTGTCGCGCAATAAATCCATCTTTGTTAACTCGAATCGTGTACCATGTTGGCAAACCTTGAATGTTGGATGGAAATAAATTTTTTCCTGAAACTGGAATGCCCATTTTGAAAATCGCTCTCAAAATTGTGTTGTTGGCTGTGGAACTTCCCGAACCATTTTTTGTGCCAACGGTAATTGAAAAATCATTGATTTTTTTCTGCATAAATTCCTCTTTAGTTATGTCGTTGCGAGCCACGCTCTTGTTTTTCGTGGCGAAGCAATCTCATAATTATATGGAGATTGCTTCGGGCAGAGAACAAACGCGCCCTCGCAATGACATTTTATTTTATGGACGATGATATAAAAGGTCTGTATGTTTCACTAACGCTTCATACCCGACTTCAAACTGGTTACTGCAAATTGACTCAATCATTACTTGATGATATTTCCAAACTTCTTGCAAATATTCATAACTGCCAGCATACATATTCAAGCCGACTGCTTCGTAGGCTCCCCAATATGCTTCTAAAACGCCAATCACAAACGGATTGTCCAATCTGCTAAAAATCATCAAATGTAATTTACGATGCTCTTCATGCGGCACTTGAATATTGGCACCATTTAATTTTTCCCACGCTTTATTTAATATGTTTTTCAATTCTGCTTTATCTTCGTCAGTTAACAACTTTACGGCTTCATACCAATACGCCGCTTCTAAATGATTACGCATCTCTGCAAATTTTTTGAAATGCTCATCATTCAATGCCAGTGCATATCCTAAACTTTGCCGAACCGCTGGCGCAAACGAATATTCTAAACGGCGTGTGCCTGTTTTAGGTTTTACTTCTACAAAGCCAAGCGCACGCGCTACTTCTAATTGCTCACGCAACGAAGCCACACTAATATTTAATTCTTTGCTTAAATCATTCAAAGATGGGAGTTTGTCATCTGCTTCTTGATGCGAAGCCAAATAACGAAGAAATTCAGAAATGTTGGGTGAAATTCGTTCTCTAAGCATAAAATTCGATTAATCTGATTAATCATATTTTACGCACAAACTAACTTTCGTCAAGGTAAAGAACTAGATTTGAAATTTACCACTCAGCATCTTTAGTCGTATTCAAGCCTGCATGTTTTCCAACTCTTTTATACATGGTCACATTTGTAAATGGCTCGCCTAAAATTCCATCGTGAATTGCCCATGAGCGTTTGCGAATGCTTTCAGCAGAATCTTTTTTACGAAATACATTTGAATCATCTAATTGATTATATAAATCGCCATTGGGTCTAAAACCCACATCAATACTTTCCATTAATCGCTTGCCAACTTGATATGCAAACCCATATCGTTCAAATAAAATTGCATTGTGATAATACAAAGGTTCGATGAAATACATATCGTGACCTAATGTGATAGCAAACTCTTCAAACTTTTCAATGGCTTGACCTAACATTCGTAGCCCGCGTCTTATCTGACCTGGGGCTAATCCTGCTTCTAAGGCTTTTGATTCGGCTTCAACATTTCTTTTTAGAATCCCAAATTTTGTTGGTGAGCCATCAGGCATTTTATCTACATCGAAGCGTGGGGCTTCAGGGTCATTAAGAATATATAACAAAATATGAATCTGCCCGCTGATGGTGTCCGTCATGTGAGCGTAGAGAATTGGGTCAGGGAAATCTACTTTGTGAAACAAACTCATTTCTACGTCGGTTGAGCCAGAAGCAAAACGAAACTGCAAAAGGCTTTGCCCTGCGGCAGAAGTTAAAGGTGGGATGTTAAATTTTTTTAACAAGGCTTGCGGAATATAACGCGAATACATTGTACGTTTTTCACGTTCGGGTAATAAATTGATTCCGCCAATGGTTGAGGGGGGCATAATTTAGTTTCCTTTACATAACATGAGATTGCTTCGGACAAAGAACAAGTGCGTCCTCGCAATGACATATTACCTAACTCTCATAGCACGTTCTTTATCTCGTGCTTCGTCACGCTTTGCAATCGTAGCGCGCTTATCGTAGGCTTTTTTGCCTTTGGCAAGTGCAATTTCAATTTTGGCGCGCCCATCTTTAAGATACACTTTTGTTGGCACAATCGTCATACCTTTAATGCGGACATTGTTCCACAATTCACGGATTTGTTTTTTATGCAACAGCAAACGGCGTTTACGCTTTGGGTCGTGATTAAAAAATTTGCCTGCTTGGTCATACGGGGCAATGTGTGCTTCAATTAGCCATGCGTTTTGACCATTTTCTACATCCACATACGCTTCTTGAATGCTGATTTGACCCGCGCGAATAGATTTAATCTCTGAGCCTTGTAGGGCAATGCCCGCCTCAAATTTTTCAAGCAGAGTATATTCAAAACTTGCTTTGCGGTTATTGGCAACGATTTTTATTTCTTCAGTCATGAAGTGATTTTAGCCGAATTTTTCCGTCATTGCGAGGCGAATGCCGAAGCAATCTTATAATTATGTTGGAGATTGCTTTGTCTTTATGGTCTTGATACACTCTTCACAGCAAACGCTCAGGTTTACTCGACCAACAGGCTCGCAATGACATAACTATTTTCTTAAGATAAAGAAACCTGATGCGAAGCGCATAAAACCGAAAAGAATTAAAGCAGGAACGAGCCCGATAGCATCACCGATTAATGGTCCAGCGATAGAACTGCTAAGAATAGCAAAGTTTAAGATAATGGTGTACCATGCCAAGTGAGATGGACGGTCATGTGGTGGGATATGCTCTAGCATGTAATTGGCATAAGCACCGTTGACAAGTGCAAATAAAAAACCGCCGAAGAAAGAAATCAAGTAAAACTGAAAGACATCTTGTGCGAATGCTAAAGTGAGTGGATAAAAACCGACTCCAAACGCGCCCCAGCCTGTTACACGCTTGTGACCAAATCTTTGCACGATTCGCCCTAGTTGCGTGGAAGAAAGCAAAACGGTTGAATAATATAAGGCTGTGCCGATGCCGATATGGTTATCATTAAGATGTAAGACATTGACGTTGTAAAGCGGATACAACGGTGTAGAAATATATTGTGCTAAATGAAAGAATAACAAACCAAGTAACACTTTACGGAAGGGGGTTTTCCAAATATCAAGCCGAAGAGTAGACTCGGGCTTGATAGCAGAATCAGGCATCAACTCAGAAAGAGGCGGTGTTCTTTCTTCCAATGGTTTGACGTGATAGATATGATAACTACTCATCGCCGCGCCGAAAGCACCGATCGCAAATATAATTTGATAGCCTGCAGTGAATGGCGTGTTATCTAAAATGTAGCCTGCAATTAATGACGAGAGCATATATGCAATTGCAAAGGTGACGTTACGTGTGCCTGCCACGCGTGCGCGATATTGGTCTGGGACGGCTTCTGCAAATAAAGCATTGAAACCCACACCAAGCGGCGTGAGTGGAATTGCCATTAAAAATGTGATGACGATTAATGACCAGATTTGACCTTGTTCATCAAAAATCCAAGGAAGTGGAATCCAAAAGAGATAGCCAATGCGAAATAAAACGGATGACCAAAAAACTGCGCGACCTGTGTGGCGTTTGCTAATCCAATGTCCTGATGGGATAGCAAGAAATAATGTGACAATGGCTGAGCCAGCGGTGAGCAAACCAATTTGTAAACCAGTTGCACCTAAACGTGCGGCATAAATGTTTAGAAAATTTACAGCAGTACCACTTAACACGCCGAACCATGCAATGTCTAAGTACAAGTTTGTGAAGTTGGAACGATATTTTTCGGGAATGTCGGATTGTCGAAATAAGTTGAAAGGCATGATTTAGATTATAACAAGCCGATAAATGGTTTATTAATTTCTTATAATTTACAACTTAATTTAACGACTCCAGCACATCCTCAATCCTTGATTCAATTGTATGCCTCAAATGCAGACCATTCCATGCCAACAAGATTCCGTTATTGATTCTGACGGCACGAATGGGTAAATGTTCAGGTGCGCCCATAATGCCCCAATTTTTCTCTTCTTTTTCTGCACCAGAATGTTGCGCCCAATTGTCTCCCCGTTGAGCAACTTTCTCTTTCCATTGACCAAGCCACTCGTCAGATAATGAAGCGTGGGGTGGAATGTAAAATCCGATGTAATCATTTTGAAGCATGTTTTTTCCACCACCTGTTACTCGTGTTCCTAAAATCAATGTATAAGGCATATCAGGTTTTAGGTTTCCATCTAAAGAAGTGATGAAAGTCATATCATCATATATAAAAGGATTTGTAAGAGGTAATCTATCTCGCTTGGTGTAATTGCCTTGTTGATAAAATTCTTTTAATTCTTTTATTAACTTCTTTCGGCGATAAAACAGAAAGCCGATAAATCCAGCAATCAGAATTAATACAAAACAACCGATTTCAGCAACCATATATCTCCAGTTAAGAGTCGTTAACTAGTATTGACCAATTACAAATCAAGGATGAAGCGATTATTTTTATCCCGTCCCAAACTGCCTATCGCCTGCATCACCAAGCCCAGGCACAATATAACCTTTTTCATTCAAATGACTATCAATCGCGGCGACATAAATATCAATATCAGGGTGAGCAGTTTGCATGGCTTTGATTCCTTCGGGTGCGGCGATGAGACCGACATATTTAATTTTTTTCACGCCCCATTTTTTCAAAATGTCAGCCGTAGCAGTGGCTGAACCGCCAGTAGCAAGCATTGGGTCAAGAATGAGGCAGACCGAAACACGAGGGTCAATCGGAAGTTTATTGTAATATTCCACAGGTTGTAAAGTTTTTTCATCACGATACAAACCAATATGCCAAACTTCAGCAGAGGGCATCAATTCCCAAATGCCTTCTACCATGCCAAGCCCCGCACGCAAAATTGGAACCAATCCAATTTTTTCTTGTAATTGTCGCGCTTTCATTGTTTGAAGCGGGGTTTCAATTTCAATTTCGTTTGTTTGTAAATTGGCAGTGGCTTCATAAGCCAATAAGCCTGCAATCTCTCTTACCAATTCACGAAATTTTTTCGGCTCGGTATCTTTATCGCGTAAGCGCGAAAGTTTATGCGCTACCAACGGATGTTTTGATTCTTGCACTGTGGACATATTGCCTCCGAAAGATTTTTTTTGCTGATTATAGTTTGAATTTTGAAAATTATTTTCGGCGAATCTCGCCAGATAAATCTGTACCTTGTGCAACCGTATTAAAAACTGTTCCGTATTGTTTGATGTTTTTATGCAACAAATCAAGCCGATGGTCATCTTCATTTGTGTCAACAATAATTTCATAGGTGATAGATTCCATTTTTGGTGGAACATCTTGTCGCACGCCATGTAATTTAATTTCTACGCCAGCATATTCAAAATTTAATACAGGCGCAACACGTTCCATGCCTTTTATCATGCAAGCCGATATTGCCGCCAAAAGTAATTCGGCTGGATTGAATGCATTTGGGTTGCCCGCTAAATTTGTATCTAAATCAATTTTTGCATTTTTACAATACGAAACCGAAACTTCATGGCTCAGCCATTCTGAGCGTACATCAAATGTTAATTTTTGTGGTTGTGTCATTTTTTCTCCTTTACGAAAAAACAAATAAGACGATTACAAAGCCAACACATAAAACGATGAATATCGTTAAACAAGTTGGGATGAGCCATCTCAGCCAAGTCCACATCGCAAATAAATTCCACGCGCGGATTGCAATGGGTTGAGATTTTCTTAAGATATCAACCGCTTCAACTTCTACGGGGCGGCTTGATTCTATTTTCTGAAAACTTTTTTCTACCTTCGGCTGTGACTTAATGCTTAAGTGTCCTGGAATGGTTAAATTCGTCCCGCAATACATACAAGAGATATACTTCAAACCTGCTTCGGCTTGATTTGGTGCGCCACACGCAGAACATGGAAATGATTGAGTCATCTTTACCTAAGAAAAACGCGGAATTTCAATTCCGCGTTTGGTTTTATTTAATTGAATGCAAAAATGCTGGCAAATATTCCGATAATAATCGGAAGCATCGTCAACAAAATAATAATCATCACAAAAGCAGTGATTCCACACCCCAACCACAATGACCATTTCATATACGACTTGCTCATATTCATGGCATCTTTCATCATGTCTGGATACACCTGATACACACTACCACTTTGATTATATGAATACGATTGCGAACTGCTTAATGCATCTACTGTATATCTTGCATCTGATTCGCTCTGACCTGTCAATGCAACATATTTTTTGATGGCTTCATCTTTGTTTCCGCTTTGCGCCAAATTGACCACTTCACCCCATTGCTTTCCATACCCGACCATTGAACTATATTCAATTCCGCTAAACACGCTTTGCGATTCGTTGGATTTTTCTTTTGTTCGTAAACTTTCAGGAATAACAATTGCATTTGAGCAATACGGGCATTTCATAGAACTCTGACCACTCGGCGGGTCAACGGGTCCGCCACAAGCGGGGCATTTCAATAATTTCATAGTGTAATCAGACATGGCGCAATCTCCAAATTAATAATAACTACATTATACGCCTGATGAGTTTTGCCATAGACTTACTTTTGTACTCTCATAATGTTGGTAGAATTGACTCAAGTTCATCTCAGGAGACGACTCGTATATGACAGAACAGTTTACTTTCGGCGGCGACATTGTTTGGAAACCATCGCCTGAACAAATTGAACATGCTAACCTCACGAAATTTATGCATTTGCATAACATTAAAGATTTTGATGAGTTGATGCAAAAATCTACCAGTGATGTGGCTTGGTTTACTGATTCTGTTTTGAAGTTTTTAGATATTCAATTTTATGAACCATATTCCAAAGTAGTGGATTTATCCGAAGGTATTCAATTCCCTAAATGGTGCGTAGATGGAAAGATGAATATTGTGCATAATTGTGTGGATAAATGGGCTACGGTCAACGGTCAACGGTCTGCGGTCATATTTGAAGGCGAAGAGGGAATTACACGAACGCTAACTTACGAACAACTCTCTAAAGAAGTAAACAAAACTGCCAACGCGCTTCGCTCATTGAGCTTAGGCAAAGGCGATGCAATTGGTATTTTTATGCCAATGACTCCTGAAATCGTGATTGCTTTATTAGCCATTGCAAAAATTGGTGGAATTATTCTTCCATTATTTTCTGGTTATGGAGCAGGCGCAATCGTCTCTCGTATGAATGACGCTGAAGCAAAAGTATTGTTTGCATGTGATGGTGCATTTCGACGTGGCAAGCCTGTTGAAATGAAATCTATTGCCGATGAAGCGGCTGAACAAATTCCAACTTTGAAAAACATGGTTGTTTTGAAGCGTACAAATCAAGAAATAAAAATGAAAGATGGCAGAGATATTTGGTGGGATGAATTATTCAATAAACAAAACGACTCAAGTGAAACAGAAAAAACAAACGCCGAAGACCCGTTGATGATTATTTATACATCGGGCACAACAGGTAAACCAAAAGGCGCTTTGCATACTCATTGCGGATTTCCAATCAAAGCCGCACAAGATATGGCGTTTGGTACTGATGTTCATCAAGGCGATGTCATTTATTGGATGACAGATATGGGCTGGATGATGGGTCCGTGGCTTGTGTTTGGAAGTTTAATTCTTGGTGCCACCATGTTTTTATATGATGGCGCGCCAGATTATCCAGCACCGAATCGTTTATGGGAACTCGCTGAAAAACATAAAATCAATCAAATGGGTGTTTCGCCAACATTGATTCGCTCACTCATTCCGCAAGGTGAAGAACATTTCAAAAAACATAATTTATCTTCGCTAAAATGTTTTGCGTCCACTGGTGAGCCATGGAATCCCGACCCATGGATGTGGTTGTTTGAAAAAGTTGGCAACAAAAAAATTCCGATTATCAATTATTCAGGTGGCACTGAAATTTCTGGCGGCATCGTCATGGGCAATCCATTGATGCCGTTGA
>JAEURH010000189.1 GCA_016789365.1 Anaerolineales bacterium | reverse complement strand
TCCCGCAGGTTTAATTGACCGATAAAGTTTTTCAGCAAAACCTGCGGGACGGTTGTAATCACCAAAATAACGCGGAGATTTTATGTCGAACAGTTCTATCGGGATGCAGGCACAAGACCAGTCTGAACGTGAGAAGTTCGAGAACGAATTAAAGGCAATTCTTAAAGCCAGTGACGATGCAGGAATCCTTTTGAGGGTTATCGGGTCACTGGCTTTTCAAATGCACTGTCCGCAGTTTGGATATTTACAAGCCGCAATGGGACGCGCTTACACTGATATTGATTTTGGGGCATATAGCAAACAAAACAAACAAATTTCTGAAATGATGGCGAAGATGGGTTATGTTGAAAATCGTGAGGTCTTCATTGGTACTGAAGGTGAACGCGCTATTTTTGACAAACCAAATACAGGTTTGCATGTAGATATTTTTTACGAGAAGTTAGATTTTTGTCATGCCATTTATTGGAAAGACCGCCTCGAAGTTGACTCCCCCACAATACCTTTAACTGAATTACTGCTTGAAAAAATGCAAATTGTTCAAATCAATGAAAAAGATATTATTGATACGATTATGCTGTTGCTTGAACATCCGCTTGGAGATATTGATAAAGAAACTATCAATATCAAATTTGCGGCGCAATTATGTGCCAATGATTGGGGTTTATGGCGCACAACCACAATGAATCTTGATAAAGTGAAACAACTGGCTCAACATTACACACAACTCACAGATGAACAAAAATTAAAAGTCACATCACAAGTAGATGAAATTGTTGCAAGATTAAATAATGAACCCAAGCCTATGTCTTGGAAGTTGCGCGACCGCGTTGGCGACCGTGTGAAATGGTACAAAGATGTAGATGAAGTTTAAGGAGGCAGAATGGCAAAACTTGTTAAAGATTTAATGCACGCAGGTTTAATCACTTGCAAACCCGATGCCACACTTGGGCAAGTATCTGTTTTGTTACATCAACATCATGTTCACGCATTAATTGTTAACGACCGTGATGGCAGACCCGCAGGCATACTTTCTGATTTTGATTTAATGGCGGGCGAATGGCTTTCATCGGATGCGGAAAGTTTAAGTGCGATGAAAAAATTAACCGCTTCAGATTTAATGTCTCAGCCTGTTGACTCAATAGACGCCAATGCCACGCTGACAGATGCTGTTAAAAAATTTACAGAACGGCAAATCAGTCGCCTCTTGGTGACATATAATGAAAAAGCAATTGGCATCCTTTCACTTTCAGATTTAGTGGCTAGCATTGCAAAAGCTGAAAAAGCAAAACGCGAAACCGTTGGTGATGTGATGTCTGATGCAATTTTGGTATGCAGAGGAAAAACGCCAGTCGCCTCTGCGGCTGAGGCAATGACTTCTGCTCGCTGGCGTTCTGTTTTGGTGGTTGATGCAAAAGGAAAAGTGTTAGGCGTAGTCAGCGGGCATGATTTGTTAAAGTTTGTCGGGCAAGAGGTGGATGAAAAAGTTATCGTCCGTGACGTGATGCACCCCGCATTAACCATTGACATCAATGCCAGTTTACGCGAAGCCGCAGATAAGATGATTCAAAATCATCATCATAGATTAGTGGTTGTTGATAAAGAAAATCCAGATGATTTTCCTTTGGGTGTAATTTCATCGTTTGATATTGTGGCAGAAATGGCAAAACCAGATTCGGTTTGGCAGAAGTAAATTTTTAGACCATAGACGATAGACCGTATTTTTATTGTCTATGGTCTAAAAAAAAGTACATAAAGACTTAGGAGAGTCACTTCATGGCAGAACTTCCAACACAAGCGCAGGTGGTTATCATCGGTGGAGGCGTAGGCGGTTGTAGCATTGCGTATCACTTAACAAAATTAGGTTGGAAGGATGTCGTTGTTCTTGAACGTTATGAATTAACTTCGGGTTCTACATGGCATTCAGCAGGGTTGGTAGGTCAAATGCGTTCCGATGCAAATTTGACGCGCATGATGAATTACAGCACGAATCTGTATCGGGAGTTGAAAAAAGAAACAGGTCAAGATACAGGCTGGCGCGAAGTCGGAGGCGAGGCAGGGTGGGTCTTCGTCGGTGTCACGGGCGACACGCGTAGCGCTGCGAAGGCCGAGAAGCCTTCCCGGGCCGGCGCGACCAACGTCCCCGGTGGGTTGAGCCGCAGCGGCCATC
>JAEURH010000188.1 GCA_016789365.1 Anaerolineales bacterium | reverse complement strand
ACGTGCTGACAGGTCTAATATCGGCTAGATACTCATTTCGCACCACAGTGAATTGAGCGAACTTACTGATGTCTGTCATAAAAATTTGCACTTTAACAACATCTTCCAACTTCGCACCCGCTTCAGCAAGAATCATTTTTATATTTTCAAAGATATACCTTGTTTGTTGAGAAATATCATCTGGCGCAACTGGATTCCCCTCTGCATCCATTGCTAACTGACCAGACACAAATATCATTACCTTATCCCCCACATCTACTTTCAAACCTTGTGAATACGCACCGACTGTCTTCGTAAAATTGGCTGGGTTGATTTTAGTTTTCATCCCGCAATTATACAAACTTTTCCGTCATTGCGAGGAGTGCGTCGGTCGAGTAGCCCGAATGTTCTTTGAGGGCGTATCGAGACCAGCACGACGAAGCAATCCCCAACTTAACCAAAAGATTGCTTCGTCGCGTTAAAACGCTCCTCGCAATGACATGCACCAGCACTTAATTTATCCTGTCATACACAGGGATTGCAAACACGCGCACTGGCTTCTTTCCATAATGAGGATGTTTAATAATCTTCGGCTCCCACCCACGATAACGCACAATGATTTCACGACTCTTCTCTCCCCTTTTTGGGTAGCCGCATAACAAACGCACGGTTTTATATTTTTTATCAATCAGGCGGCTCACCCAATATGGTGTTCGTAACAGAAACTCAAACTCTTTTTCGCCACGTTCAATTTGTTCAAAATATTCTCGTTTTAAGTGTAGGGTCAGTTGTGGGTTCATAGTCTTGCAATTATAGAACAAATATTCTATAATTGCAAGTGCTGTTGAAGAATATCCTATATAAATCAAAACGAGACGCAGACATGACACTTCAATTAACCTTACACCTTAAACGAGAATATTTTGAGCAAATTGAAAGGGGCGAAAAAGATTTTGAGTTTTTGTTGCGGACTCCATACTGGGCAAATCGCTTGATTGATAAAAAATATAAAACGGTGCGCTTGTTATGCGGCTACCCGAAAAGGGGAGAGAAGAGCCGTGAAATCATTGTGCGCTATCGCGGGTGGGAGCCAAAGATTATTAAACATCCTCATTATGGAAAGAAGCCTGTGCGCGTTTTTGCAATCCCTGTGCATGATAGGATAAATTAATCAATGGTGCATGTTATTGCGAGGAGCGTTTTAACGCGACGAAGCAATCTTTAGGTTAAGTTGGAGATTGCTTCGTCGTGATGTTTCACATCACTCCTCGCAATGACATGGGGAATGAAATATAATTGCGGGATGAAAACAAAAATTAACCCAGCCAATTTTACGAAGACAGTCGGTGCGTATTCACAAGGTTTGAAAGTAGATGTGGGGGATAAAGTGATGATATTTGTCTCTGGTCAATTAGCGATGGATGCGGAGGGAAATCCAGTTGCGCCAGAAGATATATCTAAGCAAACTAGATATATTTTTGAAAATATAAAAACGATTCTTGCCGAAGCCGGGGCGAAGTTAGAAGATGTCGTCAAGGTGCAAATCTTTATGACAGATATTAGCAAGTTTTCTCAATTTACTGTTGTACGAAATGAATATTTGGCAGAAATCAAGCCTGTTAGTACGTTGGTGGAGATTAGTAAAACTGTAAAAGCAGGTTGTGATGTAGAAGTTGAAGTGATTGCGATTGCGGAGAAGTAGAGAGAGCAAGAGAGCAGATGATTAGAGAATAGAGAACAGTGTAACGGGGTGCGTCGCGCTTGCTGATTGTTTAAAAAACTAAAGCGCGACGCACTCTTAAACCTGTCATTGCGAGCGTAGCGAAGCAATCTCCAATAAAATTTACTTTTATAACAGTGTTTGAGATTGCTTCGTCGTGACTTCGTCACTCCTCGCAATGACGAAATAATACGGAGAATTTAGAAAAATGTCTGCAAAAAATTATGATGTCATTATTGTTGGCGGGGGAGTGATGGGGTGTGCGACGGCGTATTATCTTTTGAAATTTGATTCAAAATTGAAAGTTGCTATTATTGAGAAAGACCCAAGTTATGAATTTGCATCTACGCCATTATCAGACGGGAACATGCGCATTCAGTTTAATGTCAAAGAGAATATTCAAATGTCGCAATATGGGTTGGAAGTGATGAAAACGTTTGCAGATGAATTTGAAGTGGATGGCATTAAACCTGATGCGGCGTTTCGTCAGCAGGGGAATTTGTTTGTGCTTGATGAAAATAGCAAAGATGAATCGTATGAAGGGTATTTGTTACAAAAAAGTTTAGGCTGTGACGTGGAATGGCTGACACCTGAAGAAGT
>JAEURH010000187.1 GCA_016789365.1 Anaerolineales bacterium | reverse complement strand
AAACGACTCACATCGAATCATTTCCTGATTTGATGGGTTCTATCCATACATTTTTAGGCAAAGAAAAACAACATCTTGAAATGTTGCGTAAATTGCATGAAAACGAAAAATGGACCGATGATTTAGAACCTTCGGCGTTGATGATGAATCCTGCGGCGTGTTATCCGTTATATCCCACTGCAAAAAATACAGTCTTACCTGAACAAGGTCGTTTGATTGATTTAGTTGGCTTTGTGTTCAGACACGAACCATCCAAAGACCCAGCCCGAATGCAATCATTTCGTCAACGAGAATTTGTGACGTTGGGTACGCCAGAGCAAGCATTGAATCATAGAAATTTTTGGTTGAAAAAAGGTGAAGAACTGTATAAAGCCTTAGGCTTAGACGTAAAACCTGTCCTTGCCAATGATCCATTCTTTGGTCGTGGCGGACGAGCCATGGTTGCTTCGCAACAAGAACAAGAATTAAAATTTGAATTGGTGATTCCGATTACAAGTGAAGAAAAACCAACAGCAATTTCTTCCAGCAATTATCACCTTGACCATTTTGCTCATCCATTTAATATCAAAACACAAAATGGTGAGATTGCTCACACGGCTTGTATTGGTTTTGGATTAGAACGAACCACATTAGCATTGTTAAAGAAATTTGGCTTTGATCCCAAAGCATGGCCCCAATCAGTTAAGAACCTCTTAGAACTATAATAAAAAAATGCCACAGAGAACACAGAGGTCTCAGAGGTTTTTAAAAGATTTTCTCCGTGTTCTCTGTGAACTCTGTGGCTAATTCGCTTATGAAAAAATCCATATTACAACTTGACCCACAAACTTATCAAAGACATTTGATTCATGGTGCAGACCGCATTTGGGTAGAAACCAATTGCTATTCAGATGTGTGGATCGAATTGCTACATGCCATGGGTCACGAACCAATCGCATCGCTTCCATTTACTTTGGTAATTGACTTTGAAGGTGACCAATGGACGTTCTTCAAATTTCCATTAATTGATTTATATGAATTATATGGTTTAGATGTTCAAGAGTTAACGATTTGGAATCGACTCATTGATCATGTAGATGAACAAGTTGGTTTCGGCAGACCTGTGCTTGTTGAAATGGATTCATATTATTTGCCTGATACACATGGCACTGCTTATCACATGGCACATGTCAAAAGCACAATTGCGGTTGTAGAAATTGATGTTGAAAGTAAACATCTCGGTTATTTTCATAATCAAGGCTATTACAATTTATCGGGCGATGATTTTTCAAATTTGTTTCGACTCAATCAAAATGACCCAGTTTATCTCCCACCGTATGTTGAGTTTGTAAAAATTTGGGATCGTGCAAAAAAGAATCAAGAACTTGTCAATGCTTCGATTCAAATTCTAAAAAAACAACTCACTTTTATTCCAAGCAAAAATCCGTTTGGCGCTTTTACAACGCGCCTTGCAAAAGATATTAATTGGCTCAATCAAGAGTCAATAGATATGTTTCATCAATATTCTTTCGTCACGCTTCGTCAACTTGGCGCATGTTATGAATTATCAAAAACGTATTTGCAATGGCTGCAACAAAACGGCGAAAAATATTTAGAAGATACAATTGAAATTTTTCATAATATTTCCACCGCCGCCAAAACGACGCAATTTCAACTCGCGCGCGCCGTGAGCAAAAAGAAGCCGCTTGATTTTTCGCCAATTGAAAAAATGGGGCGAGATTGGCAAACTGCTATGGATACACTTCAAAAACTTTATTTGTAAATTTATGATGCGATTATCTGAAGGCTGGGAAGTAAGGAAAGCAGACTCTGGTCAACATGATTCACCAGACTGGATTCAAAACGCCTCACCATTGTTTACAGTTGATTCTGTTCCTGCAACCATCGCCTCACTGACAAATGAACCCGAAATTGAAAAGTTTGATTGGTGGTATTCAACTGAATTTAATTTCAATAATAAAGGCAAAAAACATTTCCTTGTCTTTGACGGGTTAGCAACACTAGCAGAAATTTGGTTAAACGGAGAAAAGATTCTCACCACCAAAAACATGTTTCTCCAATACAAAGTAGATGTAACAGAAAAGTTTAAAGAGAAAAATCAACTTGTCATTTGCTTTCGTTCCATTCACCAAGTCTTAGAAGTTCAACGAAAAAGACCAAAGTGGAAAACAAAACTAGTCGAAAATCAAAACCTGCGTTGGTTTCGGACAACTTTATTAGGCTTCATCCCAGGCTGGACTCCGCCCATTAAACCAATTGGCATCTGGCGAGAAATTCGTTTGGAATCTGTTGAAGTTGCCAACCTCATTGAATTTAATTTACAAACATCTCTAAAAAATGAAATTGGCGCAATCAAAATCAAGGCAGAAATTGAGTTGCTCTCTCCGCCGTCCTCGGCGGTGAAGATGTTATTCCACAAAATGACAAGCGACTTCTCTCGCGCCTCGTTTCGATGAACTCAACGCATCGCTTACTTGACGTAAAACTGGTTC
>JAEURH010000186.1 GCA_016789365.1 Anaerolineales bacterium | reverse complement strand
GTATCGCCATCTTGCAAAAATTTTCTTTCTTCACCACTAGATAATTGAATCGGCTTTTCACCACGCCACGTTAACTCAAGCATTGAGCCATATCCATTTTCATAAGGCGCACTGATAGTGCCTGTGCCACACAAATCACCAACGCGCATATTACAACCTGTGATTGTATGATGTGCCAACATCTGCTCAACACTCCAATATAAATATTTCATGTTTGAATTTGAAATCAATTGTGGTTCACTCATTGTTTCGCTTTGCAAAAAAACTTCAAGCGTAATATCAAGTCCAGTAACAGAATCAAGTTTCAAATAAGGTAGAGGCGTTGGGTCTTGTTTCGGAGTCGGGACACGAAATGCATCCAATGCATCCATTGTCACCACCCACGGCGAAATCGAAGTTGCAAAATTTTTCGCAAGGAAAGGACCAAGCGGCACATACTCCCATGCTTGAATATCACGCGCACTCCAATCATTCAACAACACCATGCCAAAAATATGTTCGTGTGCATTTTCAATTTTGATTGGCTCGCCCAAAGCATTTTCTTTACCAACAAAAAAACCCATCTCCAATTCAAAATCTAATTGTCTGCTTGCTACAAATTCTGGCGGCGAATCTTTTACGGCAACCTGCCCACGTGGACGAATCACATCTGTATTTGATAAAACAACCGAACTGGCACGACCATGATAACCAACAGGCAAATGCAACCAATTGGGCATGAGCGCATTTTCTTTTCCGCGAAACATCGTGCCAACATTGGTTGCATGTTCACGCGATGCATAAAAATCTGTGTAATCACCAATTTGAACTGGCAAATGCAATTTCACATTTTGGATTAAATGCACCGCTTCTTTCTTGACTTTTGAATTGTTACTGCTCAACAACTCAGTCAATCGCCCACGAATTTCCTTCCAAACATTTTTCCCCGCAGACATAAATTTATTTAATGATGTTTCATTAAATAAACCGTATTGCTTGCCAAATAAATTTTCTTTATCTAACATTGCCAAATCAATCACAAAATCTCCAAGCCGTGTACCCACTCGCGGACTTGGATTCTCTTTCGTCGAAAAAATTCCATACGGCAAATTTTGAATCGGGAAATCAGAATCAGGTGATATTTCAATGAATGATGTCATTTGTTCCTTTTAGCCACAGAGAGCATAGAGACCTCTGAGATTTTTCTTTCATCTTTCTTCTTTCCTCCCATTATAATCTCAACACTTGGAGTAATTATGACCATAACACTAAAAGACATCCACGAAGCCGCACAACGGATTAAACCTTATATCCATCGCACACCAGTTTTGACTAATAAAAGTTTGAATGAAAAAGTTGGTGCAAATGTTTTTATGAAATGCGAGAACTTCCAAAAAGTTGGGGCATTCAAATTTCGCGGCGCAAGCAATGCCGTTTGGTCATTGACTGATGAAGAAGCAAAACTTGGTGTGTGTACACATTCATCAGGTAATCATGCACAGGCTTTAGCACTTGCCGCAAAAATGCGTGGCATCCCTGCTTATATCGTCATGCCGAATAATGCGCCACAAGTTAAGAAAGATGCAGTGGCTGGGTATGGAGGTCAAATCACATTTTGTGAACCGACTCTTGAAGCCAGAGAATCTAATTTAGAAAGAATCAAAAATGAAACTGGAGCAAATGTTGTTCATCCATATAATGATGAAAGAGTCATTGCAGGTCAAGGCACAGCGACTTTAGAATTATTAGAAGAAATCCCAGATTTAGATGTCATCATCGCTCCTGTCGGTGGTGGCGGATTATTAAGCGGAACGGCGATAGCCGCAACTGAAACAAAACGCGGAATCCGAGTCATTGCCGCTGAGCCAGAAATGGCAGATGATGCGTTTCGTTCGATGAAAGAGAAAAAGATTATTCCATCTGAAAATCCAAAGACAATTGCAGACGGGTTATTAACTTCACTTGGAACTTTGACTTTTCCCATTATTCAAGAACGAGTTGAACAAGTTGTAACTGTCAGTGAATCAGCAATGATTGAGTCTATGAAATTTATTTGGGAACGGGCAAAAATTATCATCGAACCCTCCGCCGCGACAGTGATTGCAGTGTTATGGGAAAAGAAAATTGAATTAACAGGTTTGAAAGTTGGGGTGATATTAAGTGGCGGAAATGTAGATTTAGGAAAATTGTATTGGTAAAAATGTAGGGGTGGGGTTTTCCCGCCCAAATCGGGCAAGATGACCTCGCCCCTACAAAATTATCCTTTTATATATTGTTCTAATTGCTCAATCAACGACCTTTGATAATCCACCACTTCTTTCAACACATCACGCACAGAAATTAATCCCATCAACTTGCTGTTATCATACACAGGCAAATGGCGGATATTATTTTCAATCATCAGATTCATACATTCTTCTAAATCTTGACCTGCTTCGACGCCGATAACTTTTGCGGTCATAATTTCGCTGATTTTTGTCGTCTTTGCACTTTTTCCCGACAAATCCACTTTGCGCACACAATC
>JAEURH010000185.1 GCA_016789365.1 Anaerolineales bacterium | reverse complement strand
ACGAATCGAACGGTAATGGGCGGCGGCAATGATGGTGGCGCAATTTATCATACAGGAGGACCTCTTAGCATCACGAACAGCTCCTTTACAGGAAATTACACCCAAGATAACGGTGGCGCAATTTACATTAATAATGGCACTGGTACTATGACCATTACAGGTACTAGCTTCACGAATCAAAACAATGCCGCTATTGATGATGGCGGAGCAATTTATTTAAATAATGGTACTTTAACCATCAATGGAGGAAGTTTTACTGGCAATAGCGCTGATGGCATTGGAGGTGCTATTTATGTCGCCGGCGGAACATTAACTATTGGCACTACAACTGGTGTAACCTTTACAAGCAACTCGGCAGATGATGGTGGTGCTATCTATCATGACACCGACACACTTCTTACTATTTCAAACTCAACATTTACAACGAACTCTGCAACAACTGGTGATGGTGGAGCAATTGCACTTGTAGAAGCAGATGGAAGTGGGACAATCTCGAATACTACATTTACAGGAAATACTGCGGCAGATGATGGCGGTGCTATTTTCAATCAAAGCGACCCGTTTACAATTACGGGAAGTACATTTGCAAATAACTCAACCTCAAGTGCTTCTGGTGGTGGACCTGGCGCGGCAGATGGCGGTGCTATTTACAACGATGGCGAAGCAGATGGAACAACCATTCGGCTTTCTACTTTTACAGGCAACTCAACAACGCATACAAACAATAATGCCTCACGTGGTGGCGCGATTTATAATGATGGCTCTGGTTTCATTTTAGCAAATGTAACTTTTTCTGGGAACTCAGCAAACGAAACAAATGCTGTTGGCGGGGGTAATGCACAAGGTGGAGCAGTTTGGACAAATGCTAATACAACTATTCATAATGTCACATTTTCAGGAAATAGTGCTTCTGAATCTGGCACAGGCACAGCGGACGGCGGGAATTTATACCGAGCGGGCGGAACAGTGACAGTTCGCAATACCATCCTTAACAATGGTACGCAAAACGGCTCAGCCGATAACTGCGGCGGAACGCTTGGACCAGCGGCACTTAACTCAAACTTTGCAGATAATATTTCCTTTTCTGCTACTGATTGTGGCGCGTCCGTTACCAATAGCAACCCTTTGCTTGGCGCACTAACAGGCTCACCTGCTTACTTCCCTATTAGTGCAACCAGCCCTGCCAGAAATAATGGCGTGAATGCCATTTGCGCTACAGCCACTACCACAAACAACGAATCACAAAACGGCTTAACCCGCCCGCAAGATACAAATTGTGAAATTGGTTCTTATGAATTCCCACCCAATACGCCGCCAACAGGTACAGATAACACAATAACAATTAATGAAGATACCTCTCATACTTTTGCCGCGGCGGACTTCGGTTTCACTGACGCAGACGCTGGCGACACGATGAGCGCCGTGCGGGTTGATACACTTTCATTACCTGTTGGGTCAACGCTTCAACTTTCTTCTGTGAATGTAACAGCTGGGCAAGTAATTCTTACAGCCAACATCCCGAATTTGGTTTTCACGCCAGCCACCAATGCAAATGGCACAGGCTATGCTAGTTTCACATTCAGTGTGCGTGATACAAACGGACCAGCATTTGACACAACACCAAACACGATGACTTTTAATGTCACTGCAGTTAATGACCAACCAAGTTTCACTGCCAGCAACCCGTCAGCCGTTAATGAAGATTCGGGCATACAGGTAGTACTTTGGGCAGTGCCAGATTTTGGTCCGCCAGATGAAGATTCAAGCCAAGCAGTTGTGCAATATATTATTTCAAACAGTACTTGTGGCACGCTTCTTTCTGCGGGTCCATCTGTTAACCCCAGCGGGCAACTTACTTATACCCCAGCGGCAGACCAAAACGGTACTTGTACTTTTGATGTGCAAGTGCAAGATAATGGTGGCATAGCCAATGGTGGCGTAGATACTAGTCTCGCTCAAAACTTTACCATCACTGTCAATGCTGTTAATGATGTGCCAAGCTTCACTGCCAGCAACCCACCAGCAGTCAATGAAGATGCGGGTGCTCAAACTGTGGCAGGTTGGGTTACTGCTTTCAATCCAGGTCCAGCAAATGAATCAGGGCAGGCAGTTTCACAATACATTATTTCAAACTCCACCTGCGGAACGCTTCTCTCTGCAGGTCCATCGGTAGATACATCTGGAACATTAACCTACACCCCAGCCGCAGACCAAAACGGTACTTGTACCTTCGATGTGCAAGTGCAAGATAATGGTGGCACTGCTAATGGCGGTGTAGATACTAGCCCTGCACAAAACTTCACTATTACTGTCAATGTTGTCAATGATGCACCAAGTTTCACTGCCAGCAACCCACCAGCAGTCAATGAAGATGCGGGTGCTCAAACTGTGGCAGGTTGGGCAACATTTAGTGCAGGTCCAGCCGATGAATCAGGTCAAACTGTTGTCGGTTACACCGTTTCAAATAGCACTTGTGGTTCTTTGCTAACAGCAGACCCCGTAGTTAACAATGCTGGTGATTTATCTTATACGCCAGCCGCAAACCAAAATGGTACTTGTACTTTTGATGTAGTTGTAGAAGATAATGGCGGCATAGCCAATGGCGGTGTAAATACTAGCGCACCCCAAAACTTTACGGTTACTGTCAATGCTGTGAACGATGAACCAAGTTTC
>JAEURH010000184.1 GCA_016789365.1 Anaerolineales bacterium | reverse complement strand
ATAGAACAAGAGCGCGACTACTAAACCACCGAGTTGAACTAAAAAGGAGAACCCATGACAACCCGAGTTGGATTTTTATACACTCGCTTACGAGCCGAAGAAAAATATTTGCTAGATGAATTAGAAAAACATGACGATGTGGACATCGTCCGCATTAATGATGGAGATTCTTTCTTCGACATCAATCAACTAGCCGAGCCGATTGATGTGTTATTTGAACGTTCTATTTCCTATTCTCGCGGACTTTACATCTCGCGCATTTTTGAAGCACATGGAATTCCCGTTGTGAATTCATCATTAGTGGCTGAAAGATGTGGTGATAAATATGTCACGAGTCAATTGCTCGCGAAGAACGGAATCCCAACTCCAAGAGTGATAATGGCTTTTGATGAAGAATCAGCCCTCAGCGCGATTGAAGCGATGGGTTATCCATGTGTGTTAAAACCAGTCGTTGGGTCATGGGGGCGGTTACTTGCAAAAGTCGAAAATAAATCAATGGCTGAATCGTTGATTGAACATAAATCTTCGCTGGGAGTCAATCATCAAGTTTTTTATATTCAAGAATACATCAACAAGCCAGGTCGTGATATTCGTGCATTCGTTATTGGTGATGAATGTATTTGTGCCATCTATCGTTCCTCCGAAAATTGGATAACCAACACAGCACGCGGTGGCATCGCAACAAATTGTCCAGTGACTGATGAGATTGCAGAGATTTGTCATCGCGCCGCACAAGCCGTTGGTGGCGGTTTACTTGCATTAGATTTGTTTGAAACCGAAAATGGATACACCATCAACGAAATCAATCACACCATGGAATTTCGCAACAGCATCACAACCACTGGTGTAAACATTCCGCAAAAAATGATTGAGTACGTTTTGCAAAATGTCAGACAAAAAACTTAACATTTCATAACATCTGTTGACTAGACAAATACCAAAGGGTACAATCTCGAAACCCTTATGTCTATCTACAAATTTCTTGTTCAAACCAAAACCAAAGACCCACGCGCCAACGGCTACTTACGAGATGCCCACCTACTCGGATTCCAGCCCCTGAAACGCATCAGCGTTCAGGACCTCTACTTTATCGAGAGCCAACTGTCGCAGGAAGAATTGCAACAGTTGGCTCTCAAACTTTTAACAGACCCTGTGACACAATCCGCTTCTTGGATTGAACTACCCGCGCCTCTTGCTTCGCCCGAATCTGATTCTGTTATTCTGGAAGTTTCTCTTCGCCCCGGCGTCACAGACCCTGTTGCCGAGCAAATTGTCCGTGCATCACACGAATTAAAAATCAATGGAGTTCATCGCGCCGCCACTGGTCAAAGATTCATTTTGGAATTTGACGAATCCGTTTCCCAATCCGATGCCATCCGCTTATCCGCTTCCATATCCGTTGCCTTACTCGCAAACAACGTCATTCAACATTGGACGATTGGGGAAATCACACCATCTTTTCCACAAGAAGTTGAATCAAGTGGTGAAGTGGAAATCATTTCAATTAGAAATTTATCTGATGATGAATTATTAAATCTTTCAAAAAATCGGCGCGCCACATTGGATTTAGCAGAGATGAAAGCCATTCAAACTTATTTCATCGAAGAAAAGCGTGAACCCACCGATGTTGAATTTGAAACCATCGCCCAAACATGGAGTGAACATTGCGTTCATAAAACTTTCAAAGCAAAGATTTCCCTCACCCCATCCCCTCTCCCTGAGGGAGAGGGGCGCAGGGGTGAGGGTGAAATTGATTCGCTTATCAAAACCTATCTCAAATCTGCCACAGACAAAATCAACGCGCCATGGGTTATTTCAGCATTTGTCGATAATGCTGGCATCATTGACTTTGATGATGAATTTGAAATTTCATTCAAAGCCGAAACGCACAATCACCCATCCGCAATTGAACCATTCGGCGGAGCAAACACAGGTGTTGGTGGAGTTATCCGCGATGTGCTTGGTGTTTCTGCCAAGCCAATTGCAAACACAGACATCTTATGTTTTGGTCCACAAGATTTAGACCCAAAATCTTTGCCTGAAGGAGTCTTACATCCACGACGCATTCAATCAGGCGTTGTTGCAGGCGTACAAGATTACGGAAACAAGATTGGCATTCCAACAGTGAATGGAGCGATTCTTTATGATGAAGGCTACACTGCAAATCCTCTAGTATTTTGCGGATGTGTTGGTATTGCACCCAAAGGAAAGCATCACAAGAATCCACAAGTTGGTGACCGAGTCGTTGTCTTAGGTGGCAGAACAGGTCGAGATGGATTACGCGGCGCAACATTTTCATCCATGACCATGGATGCACAAACTGGTGAAGTTTCTGGCGCATCCGTTCAAATTGGCGACCCGATTACAGAAAAAGGTTTGATTGATGTCATCGTCCGCGCGCGTGATTTGGGACTTTATAACGATATCACCGATTGTGGCGCAGGCGGATTATCTTCCGCAGTTGGTGAGATGGCTTCATCGATTGGTTGTAATGTAGATTTAACTCGCGTGAAATTGAAATATCCAGGCTTAGTACCTTGGGAAATTTGGCTTTCCGAAGCGCAAGAACGCATGGTCATTGCAGTCGCGCCAGAAAAAATTTCTGCTTTACAAAATTTATGTGACACTTTCAATACCGAACTCACTGACATCGGCGAATTCACTGGCAAAAACAGACTCATTGTTCGTT
>JAEURH010000183.1 GCA_016789365.1 Anaerolineales bacterium | reverse complement strand
GTGGGTGGAAACCATAATCCATGAGGCGTTTGGAAACATCTAAAGCACGAACGTCACTGCCTTCAAATCTTCCCTCAGCGACAAATTCATGCATACAGATTCGGTCAAATGGAATCTTATAGTGACCACGAACTTTGGCTTGTAAATAATTTGCATTCAAGACAGCATATTGAGAAATCGCTTTTAATCCATCAGGTCCGTGCATGGCGATGTAGGTATAAGCACGTACCATGCCACCACCAAAGTGACCATGAAATGCTTTCATTCGTCCGATAGAATTTGGAGGTGTGATGAAGCCATAAAATGGTGCTTCATCATCATTACCTTCTTCAAGAATACCAACCAAAGGTGATGGTAGAAAATCTAATAATGTTTTGCTGACACCAACGGGTCCACAGCCAGGTCCGCCGCCGCCATGGGGCACAGAGAAAGTTTTATGCAAGTTGAAGTGCATCACGTCAAAACCTAAATCACCAGGGCGGACAATTCCAAGCAAAGCGTTGAGATTTGCACCATCACCATACATCAAGCCGCCGCATTTATGTACCATCTCAATTACTTTTTCGATGTTTTCATCAAACATGCCAAGTGTATTTGGATTGGTTAACATCATGCCGACGACGGTGTCATCACAATATTTTTCAAGTTCTGTTAAATCTACATTGCCACGTGAGTCAGATGGAATAGTGACAACTTGCATACCCATCATACCAACGGATGCAGGATTCGTTCCATGTGCGGCATCAGGGATTAACATCTTTGTTCGCTTCGTATCACCTTTCAACTTGTGATACGCCGCCATCATCAACACGCCTGTATATTCACCATGTGCGCCTGCGGCGGGTTGTAACGTCACACCTGCGAATCCGCTAATTTCTTTTAACCATTCTTGCAATTCAAACATCAAAGCCAAATTGCCTTGAACAGTTTCAATAGGTTGTAATGGGTGTGTGAATAAAAAGCCCGGGTAACGACAAGTATCTTCGTTTATCTTTGGGTTGTATTTCATCGTGCAAGAACCCAATGGATAAAATCCTTCATCAACGCTGTAATTTAATTTACTTAATTTAACGTAATGACGAACTACATCTACTTCGGCGATTTCGGGCAGAGGAAGTTCGGAGCGAAGCAAATGTTGAGGTAAAGAATCAGTTTGAGGCACGTCTGAAGCGGGCATTCGTACGCCACGTCGCCCAGGAGATGAAAGTTCAAAAATTGTAGGTTCAATAATTGTTGACATCTTACATCTCCTTCAATACTTCAACAAGCGCATCAATTTCATCTTTGCTGTTCATTTCGGTGACAGCAACAAGCAAATGATTTTTTAATTCTGGATAATCATTGCCCAAATCATATCCACCGAGAATGCCATGCTCTAACAAATATTGATTCACTTCACTGGCAGGCTTCGGACATTGCAAAGTAAATTCATGAAAGAACGGTTCACTTGAAAATAATTTGAAGCCTTTGAGTTTACTTAATTCATTTGCGGCATAATGCGCTTTTTGATAACAAAGATTTGCAACTTCACTCAAACCTTCTTTACCAAGCACTGACATATAAACAGAAGCCGCGAGCGCAAGTAAACCTTGATTGGTACAAATATTTGAAGTGGCACGTTCACGTTTGATATGTTGTTCGCGCGCGGTTAAGGTCAATACATATGAACGTTGTCCACGCACATCCATCGTTTCACCAACCAAACGCCCAGCCATTTTATGCACATAAGATTTTTTAGTTGTGAAAAATCCGAGATACGGTCCGCCATACCAAATTGGAATACCAAATGGTTGTGCTTCACCAACAACAATATCCGCGCCCATTTCGCCTGGCGTTTTCAATATCAACAATGCAGTTGGATTTGCAACTACACAAACTAACGCGCCTTTTGCATGTGCATCATCAATGATTTTTTTGTAATCAAAGATGCGACCGAGAAAATCTGGATATTGCACGATGACTATCATTGTGTTGTCATCAATATAGGAAGTTAACGATTCAGGACTAAGGGTGAGGTTGGTTTCTTCATCTCCAACTGTTTCTACGCCCATGCCTTGTGTGTAGGTATCAATCACATCACGGTATTGTGGATGCAATGCAGGTGACATCACAATTCGTTTTCGCTTGCCACGATATTGTGCATACGCCAAACTGACTGCTTCTGCTGTGGCAGTTGCGCCATCGTAGTGAGATGCGTTGGATACATCCATGCCTGTTAAGTTTGCCATCAATGATTGAAATTCAAATACGGCTTGCAATGTGCCTTGTGAAATTTCTGGTTGATAGGGTGTGTAGGCTGTATAAAATTCTCCGCGCCTAAGCATGTGGTCAACAACAGATGGAACATAATGATTGTATGCGCCTGCACCAAGAAATGAAACCAAATCTTGTCGAACATTTTCGTTGCTAGATGCCATGTCACTTAAATGTGCGGCGGCTTCCATTTCTGTTAAAGCAGGCGGTAAATTTAATTTTGGAAAGCGATGTTTTTTCGGTACTGCATCAAATAAATCATCTAATGATTTAACGCCGACAGTTTCTAACATCGCCTCCGTTTCTGCGGGGGAAGTGGGGATAAAGGTCATATGTGCCTCTTGGATTTATAGGTGATGAGAAACAAGTAATAAGTAACAAGTAATGCGTGATGCGTAATCCGTAACTCGTTACTTGTATCTCGTATCTTGTTACTAATGAGCGCGACTCGCACTATCGGCTTCATAAGCGGCGGAATCCATCAAATCGCCTTCTGTACCACCTTCAATTTGAATCATCCATGCTTCGCCAAACGGGTCAGAGTTAATCAA
>JAEURH010000182.1 GCA_016789365.1 Anaerolineales bacterium | reverse complement strand
CAATTGTGGGTGGCGAATCTTGCGAGACGTTTGGAAAACCAGAGGCAAGCTTCTGGAGTCCATAACTGGAAATTTGAAGCCTTAGTTTTCAGTACAAACTTCCGCTTGGGTTTTGCAGTTGAAGAATTTCAGACCATTTTGCCGAAAAATTTAATTCATCACATGGTGAGTGGTGAGCCGATTTATGATTTTTTTGAGGCATGGAAACAATCCGCAAAAGAAACATCACCTGCAAAAACATTTGGATTCAAACAATGGTTTATCGCCTGTGCTGAAAAACTATCTGAAAAAGGCTATAAAATAGACCTACGCAAAAAATGGCTTTCAAAAGGTTGGCTGATTTGGTATCAATAAAAAATCACGTCATTGCGAGGAGGGTGTTCTTCCCGACGAAGCAATCTTATAACTTTTTGTTGGAGATTGCTTCGCCACAACACAAAGAACGTGGCTCGCAATGACGTGAATACAGGAACCTCTTTTGTACGACCAACGTCATATAAAATGAGGAAAAGATTATGTTTCGTTATACAAAAGTTCAATTATTTATTATTTTATTAATAGCCACAAGTTCGGCATGTGAATTGCCGGTGAATATTCCAGATTCAAATGCAATTTCCACAGCCGCCGCGCAAACGGTAATTGCGGAGTTAACGCAGAGCGTCACCCAAGCCGTCCCGCAGGAAAATACATCTACTGCCACACCAACTTTCACATCCACATTTGAGGCGCCTACTATTACGTTAACTCCAACTGAAACAGTCACTCCATCTCCAATTCCTACAGCAACTTCATTTGTCACTTTAATTTCTGTATCTGTACCAACTAATTGCCGTATCGGACCGGGCAGAGTCTATCCACGTCAAGGTGCATTATTAGTAGGCGAAACGGCGGAAGTGTTTGGGCGCGACCCAACGAATCAATATTGGTATATTCGCAATCCCAATAAGCCAAATGATTATTGCTGGGTGTGGGGCGAATATGCCACGCTGACAGGACCTTTTGCATTTTTACCAATATTCACGCCACCGCCTACACCCACGCCTACTTTTACGCCAACGCCTGCGCCATCTTTTGATTTGAAAGCAACAGGCATGGATTCTTGCGGTAGCACTTGGTGGGCTGAAGTTGAAGTTAAGAATACGAGTTCATTTGTATTCAAGTCAATGGAATATAAAGTGTTAGATACAGTGACCGATGTGGAAAAAACTTTAATCGTCAATGGTTTTACGAATAAAGACGGTTGTTCTGCTACAACCATAAAAGATTCTCTTGCGCCGAATGATTCATTTATCATTAGTAGCGCTTTGTTTGATGCGACTTTGCAAAATCATAAATTGCGCGTGGATGTGACTTTGTGTACCGAGTTAAATCAAAAAGGCGTATGTGTGTCAAAGAAAGCCAATTTCACGCCGTAAAAAAAACATCCCGCAGGTTTGATGTTATCATCTTTATTAATCCAATAAACCTGCGGGACGCTGGTTATGCTTTAGTAAATAATGATAAGATATAAAGAATAAGGAAAATAAAATGTTTCGAGTTCAAAAATATTTTTTTATATTCTTAATCATCTCTAGTTTGGCATGTGCTGTACCCGCTATTGCATTCCCAGAACAACCAGTTGTAAATACTGAAACTAGCATTCCCGTTTTTACTGAAACAATTACGCCAACTTCTTTACCAACTTTTACTTTTACACCAACTTTGATTCGCAACACAGCAAGACCTGTTACTGAGACGTTTACCCCTGAACCATCTTTGACATTTGACCCTAACTCAGTTACCGCTTCTCTATCCGCACCGACGATTGAACCTGTTACCATTACCGTTTCTCGCCCAACCAATTGCCGAATTGGACCTGGCACTGCTTACGAAATTGCTGGAACTTTATTAGTGGGTGAAAAAGCGAATGTGCTTGGGCGTGACCCTTCAAATAAATATTGGTTTATCCCAAACCCAGACCCCGGCCTTGAATATTGTTGGGTGTGGGGAGAATATGCAACATTGACTGGTAATACATTAGTTTTGCCAGTTTATACACCGATTGCAACGCCTACATCCACGCCCACAGCATTGCCCGATATTACATTTGATTTGAAAGGTTTGAAAACCGATAAATGCGGTAAAGATTTTTGGGTAGAAGTTCAAATTACCAATACCAGTGAAAATAAATTAGCATTTAATTCTGTCAAAATAGAAATAGAAGATACAGAGAACGGTACCAGAAGAATCAGCACATCGAATAATTTTATAAACCGTGATGGTTGCGGAACATATTCTGGCGTAAAAACGCTAGTGTATGAAGCTAGTGCCATTATCAGTGGTCCATCACTTCCTTATAACCCCAGCGGACATGTGATTCGTGTTTTTGTCACTGCTTGTTCAGAAGCGGACTTAAAAGGAAGTTGCAGAACGATTCGCATTTCAATTACACCGTAAACTATAAAAACTTTTACGTATTTTCAATCGTTCATCCTTCATACACTTGACGCATTAACTTTTTCCCCGTAAGATAAGTTAGAACAAATTTTCCCTCACCCCTTCGCCCCTCTCCCAAATGGGAGAGGGGTTGGGGGTGAGGGTGTTATGGAGATTACATGGAACTCGGTATTGTAAAAAAAATTGATATAGATACAGAAATGCAACAGTCATATCTTGATTATGCTATGAGCGTAATCGTAGCGCGGGCATTGCCTGATGCGCGTGATGGACTCAAACCTGTGCAACGCAGAATTTTATATGCGATGTATGACATGGGCTTGCGTGCAGACTCACCTTATAAAAAATCCGCACGTATTGTGGGTGAAGTGTTGGGTAAATA
>JAEURH010000181.1 GCA_016789365.1 Anaerolineales bacterium | reverse complement strand
AATTTGATCGACTCTTAAATGAATTAAAAAAGATTGAAGAAGAACATCCTGATTGGATTACACCTGATTCGCCTACGCTTCGCGCTGGGGGGAAACCTGCTGACCGTTTCAACAAGGTTCGTCATCCCTCACCCATTTTGAGCCTAGCCAACGCCTTTGGTGCAGACGATGCCCGTGCTTGGTTTGAACGAATCAAAAAAATAGATGACCGTGTTGAAAAAGCAAAATTCGTAGTCGAACCAAAGATAGATGGTTTATCTGTTGTTTTGCATTATCGTGATGGAATATTTACACAAGGCGCAACTCGTGGAGACGGCGAAATTGGTGAAGATATTACATCGAATTTACGAACAATAAAAGCCATTCCATTGAAGATACCAATCCAGACCGCCGACGGCAGACCGCAAAAAGAAAAATCGTCTGCGGTCATCCGTCCGCCGTCATATCTTGTTGTTCGAGGCGAGGCATTTATCCCCATCAAAGAATTTGAAGCGTTAAATAAAAAACTAGAAGAAGCAGGCGAACGGACATATCAAAATCCGCGCAATACTGCCGCAGGTTCATTACGTCAACTTGACCCTGAGTTAACGGCATCACGTCCAATTACATTGTTGGTGTATCAAATTGTTCATGCTGAAGGTGGCGAAGTCCCAACTTCACAATGGGAAATTTTAGAATATCTCAAAGCATTGGGTTTTCCTGTATCTGATGTGCCGAAAAGATTTAATGATTTAGAAAAAGCCATTGAATACACAGAGACTTGGGATAAAGGTCGAGACAGTTTACCGTACGAAGCCGATGGCATGGTCATCAAAATTGATGATTTGAATTTAGCAAATGATTTAGGTTTCGTTGGCAAAGACCCGCGTGGAGCGATTGCTTATAAATTCCCAGCCCGTGAAGTGACCACCACATTAAATGATATTGGTGTTGCTGTTGGAAGAACAGGTGTATTAACTCCGTATGCAATTTTAGAACCTGTTGAAATTGGCGGTGTGATTGTTGAACGTGCTACATTACATAACTTTGATTACATTGCTGAAAAAGATATTCGCGTGGGAGATAGAGTTCTACTGAAACGTGCCGGTGAAGTAATTCCGTATGTGATTGGTCCAGTGGTCGATGCTCGTAAAGGCAAAGAGAAAAAATTCAAGCCACCCACAAAATGCCCTGCTTGTGACCAAGCAGTAGAACACATTGAAGGTGAAGTGGCATGGTATTGTGTCAATTCTGCTTGCCCTGCACAACTGATAAGAAATATTGAACATTTCGTCTCACGCGGTGCAATGGATATTGTTGGGCTTGGAATCAAAATCGTTGAGCAACTAATTGAATCGGATTTGGTGAAAGATGTAGCAGATTTATTTACATTGAAAAAATCTGATTTGCTCAAACTCGAAGGGTTTGCAGAGAAGAAGGCAGATAATCTGTTGGGGGCAATTGAACAAGCCAAAGGCGATGCCCTGAGCGGGTCGAAGGGTCAGAGTTTGAATCGTTTCATCGCCGCCCTAGGGATTCATGGCGTGGGTGAAGTGATGGCAAATGATTTAGCGCGCGCGTTTGGAAATGTCTCTGCCTTATCAAAAGCGAGTGCAGATGATTTACAACAAATCGAAGGCTTGGGACCCAACATCGCCGAATCAATTGTAGATTGGTTCAAGCGACCTGCCAACCAAAAAGTGTTGAAGAAATTAAAAGCCGCAGGGGTTGACCCACAAATGCAGAAGGCAGAAGGCAAAAAGCAAGGTGTATTAAGTGGTTTAACTTTTGTTGTCACTGGCACGTTGCCAAACTTTTCGCGTGATGATGCCAAAGAATTTATTGAAAGCAACGGCGGCAAAGTGACCGATAGCGTGAGCAAGAAAACAAGTTATTTGGTGCTCGGTGAAAACCCTGGCTCAAAGTTTGATAAAGCAAAATCTTTAGGTGTAAAGATTATTGATGAAGCAGGTTTGAAGAAATTAGTTGGATAATTTTTCCAACTAGACAGAACTTAATCGCTCGGCTAAACTTACGCCAATCTCGTTCGGAGGAACTTAAATGGATATTCACAACACAGACAACGGTGCCACTCGCCGTATTGAAGCGTTACGTCAACGCGTGCAAATGATGAAAGACCACGATTATTATTTTTATAATCAGCCTGTCGAAGAAATTTTAGAAGGCGCGAAAGTACGCGTGCGCGGGCGCATTATGGGCATGTACGCTTCATATTCTTATTTGGGCTTGGTTAATCACCCACGCATTAATGAAGCCGCCAAAAAAGCAGTTGACCAGTGGGGCACTGGCACAAACGGTGTACGAACTTTAGCAGGCACACTCACTTTACATAATGAACTCGAAGAAACGATTGCAAACTTCAAACATACTGAAACAGCAATTACATACACTTCTGGATATGTGACCAACTTAACCGTCATTTCAACATTGATGGGGCGCGGAGATTACGTCTTCTCTGACAAAATCAACCACGCTTCAATCGTGGATGGATGCTTGATGTCTGGTGCGGAGTTTCGTCGCTTCCGCCACAACGACATGGAACATTTAGAAGGTTTGCTAAAAAATGCTCCCACTGATATTGCGAAATTAGTCATTGCCGACTCTGTTTTCAGCATGGATGGTGACATTATTGATTTGCCAAAAATTGTTGAGTTATGTAAAAAATATAATGCTTGGTTGATGATTGACGAAGCCCACTCTGTTGGTGTGCTTGGCGCAAAAGGCACAGGCATTGAAGAACATTTCGGTATGGGTGATGTCATTGATATTAAGATGGGAACTTTAAGTAAAACTATTCCATCTGTTGGTGGGTATATTGCAGGCAAAAAAGATT
>JAEURH010000180.1 GCA_016789365.1 Anaerolineales bacterium | reverse complement strand
GCGCAATCGTATCAACATGTGCAACCTGAATTGATCGGTAACAAAATGCGTGTTGTGGTTTCAGATTTATCTGGCAGAGGAAATTTATTAAGCAAAGCCGAAGAACATGGTGTTGAAGTGGAAGGCGAAGAAGTTTTGCCAGTGCTGAATGAAATCAAAGAATTGGAATCGCGTGGGTTTTCATTTGAAGCCGCTGAAGCATCCGTTGCGATGATGTTGAAGCGCCAAGAATTAAATTACAAACCGCCATTTGAACTCGTTGATTTTTTTGTAAATGTGGAACATCGTGCTGGCCGTGGAATACTTGCCGAAGCAACTGTCAAAGTAAAAATACAAGGTGAGTTATTTCATACCGCCGCCGAAGGTAATGGACCCGTCAATGCTTTGGATTTGGCTTTGCGAAAAGCATTGGCTTCGTATTATCCACAAATAAATAAATTTCATTTGTCTGATTACAAAGTTCGTATTTTAGATTCAGACCATGGAACAGAAGCGATTACGCGCGTGTTAATTGATACTCGCAATTCAACTTCACGTTGGAGTACGGTGGGTGCAAGCACAAATATTATCGAAGCAAGTTGGCGTGCATTGGCTGATGCCATTGAATATGGATTGATGGTGGCACATTAAATTCACGACCGCAGACCGATGACGGCAGACCACAGAACGGTCGGCGGTCAGTCGTCAGCAGTCATTTTGGAGAATCATTTTGGAATATAAAATAACTTTACTCCCCGGTGATGGCATTGGTCCAGAAGTTGTAGGCGAAGCAACCAAGGTCTTAGATGCTGTTGCCAATAAATATGACCACACGTTCAATTTTCAAGAACGATTAATGGGTGGATGTTCGATTGATAAATATGGAACATCAATCACCGATGAAACATTGGCAGATTGTCAAAATTCAGATGCAGTTTTGCTTGGTGCTGTCGGTGGACCAAAATGGGATGACCCCAAAGCAAAAGATAGACCCGAACGCGGTTTGCTTGCGCTTCGCAAAGGGCTTGGCGTGTTTGCAAATCTTCGCCCAGTAAAAGTTCATCCATCTTTAATTGATGCTTCACCGTTGAAACCTGAAAAATTAAAAGATGTTGATATTCTCGTCATCCGTGAGTTAACAGGCGGCTTGTATTTTGGTCAGCCCAAAATGCGCGACATGCGCGATGGCAAACAATATGCAGTTGATACGCTTGAATATTTTGATTATGAAGTTGAACGCATCATAAAACTTGCTTTTGAACTTGCAAAAGATAGAAAGAAAAAAGTCACTTCGGTGGATAAAGCCAACGTGTTGGAATCATCTCGGCTGTGGAGACAAATCGCTTCAAACATCGGGACGCAGAATCCTGACATTCAACTTGAGCATACGCTTGTAGATACTGCCGCCATGAGACTCATCACATCCCCAGCATCTATGGATGTGGTCGTAACTGAAAACATGTTTGGTGACATACTTACAGATGAAGCGTCTGTGTTAGCAGGGTCGATGGGGATGTTGCCATCGGCTAGTTTGTCAGAATCAACTGTCGGCTTGTATGAACCGATTCATGGGTCAGCACCTGATATTGCAGGTCAAGGAATCGCAAATCCGATTGGCACGATTCTTTCCTGTGCATTGATGTTGAGATATTCATTGAAGTTGGAGTTTGAAGCGCAGGCGATTGAAAAAGCAGTAGATGCTGTGGTTTCATCTGGTGCAAAAACTGCTGACCTTGGTGGTAAGTTAACAACCCGTCAGATGGCGGATGAAATTATTAAAAAAATAGAGGAGAACTAAGTTATGGGCATGGAATCAAAATTTATTTGGAAGAACGGCGAGTTGGTGCCGTTTGAACAAGCGACGATACATTTTCTAACACCTGCATTACATTATGGTGCGGCTGTGTTTGAAGGCATCCGTTCGTATAACACGCCGAAAGGACCTGCCATTTTTCGTTTGCGCGAACATGTGGAACGTTTATTTGATTCCGCGCGTGTGTTGGGTTTTCGTGAATTGCCGTGGACAGTAGATGAAACAATCAAAGCACATAAAGATACTGTACGTGCGAATGGCTTTACAGATTGTTATGTGCGCCCGTTGATTTATTTAGATGGCGGCGGTTGGAATCTAAATGTAGATTATGGCAAGCCTTCATTTATGATTGCCGTGTGGGAATGGAATAATTATTTAGGTGAAGAAGCCCTTGCCAAAGGTATTCGTGCCAATATTTCTTCGTTTACACGTCATCATCCGAATGTGTCTATGACGAAAGCAAAAATTGCAGGGAATTATGTTAATAGCGTTTTGGCAAAGACAGAATCAGAACGTAATGGTTTTCAAGAAGCGATTTTGTTAGACCCACAAGGTTATATTGCTGAATGTACTGGCGAAAACTTATTCATGGTTCGTGATGGAAAAATTATCACACCATCTACTGCGCCTGTGTTGGAAGGAATCACACGCCAATCTATTTATACAATCGCCAAAGATTTAGGCTATGAAGTGATTGAAATGCCCGTCTCGCGTGACCAACTTTACAATGCTGATGAAGTTTTTGTGTGTGGAACTGCGGCAGAGGTAATTGGATTAAGCGAAATTGATTTCAGAAAAATTGGTGATGGCAAATCTGGAAAAATTACACGCGAGATTCAAAATGTGTATCACGATGCAATTCGTGGCAAAGTTGCGAAGTATGAGTCATGGTGTGATTACGTTGGATAAACATGTAAACTCGGTGGTTGAGACGCAAGCAGTCGAAACCACCTGTTGATAAAATACTCTTAATAGACAAAGAGTTTTTATTAAACTGTTGGTTTCGATACAACTTGCGACGAACACGCAAGTCCACTCAACCAACGGGTTGCTTTATAATTAAACCCATGTTCACAAAAAATTCCAGAAATCGGTTTGACAAAAAAGATTC
>JAEURH010000017.1:35753-44814 GCA_016789365.1 Anaerolineales bacterium | reverse complement strand
AGTCATTCCATTGGTTACAGACCAGCAATACATTATAAAAATTGAAACAAGCGGAAGTGGTTTATCAATTTCTGGTTCAGCAATTGCCAACGAAAGCGATTATGACTACGGTTTACCTTTCCGTGTAGATGGCTATGATCCAATGAACCCAACTAACCCTTTATATAGTGTTGAAGATTTGATGTTACAAGTTTACTGGAATGACGATGCAAATAAACTGAATCGCTATGTAGATATTCTTTCAAAATCAGATTACATTGTCATTCCTACCAATCATCAATACGGGCAAATCACTCGTTTACCAGAGCGTTATCCATTAACGACTTTGTATTATCGTGAATTAATCGGTTGCCCTGCTGACCAAGAAATTATCAAATGTTATCGTATTGCTCAACCTGACATGTACAAAGGTAATTTAGGTTTTGATTTGGTTGCGGTTTTCGAGTCATATCCAACCTTTGGAAATATCATCATCAATGACCAAGCCGCCGAAGAAGCCTTCACATTTTATGACCATCCCAAAGTGATGATTTTCAAAAAATCAGAAACCTTTGATGCCAATCAAGTTCGTGCAATTTTGAATACAGTGGACTTAACCAAAGTTGTTCAACTCACGCCGACACAATTTGACGATTACAAAATGCTCATGTTGCCTGAATCACAACTTGTCAAACAACGGGTAGGCGGAACGTGGTCTGAATTATTTAGTTACGATTGGATTCAAAATAAATACCCTTGGCTCGGCGTTTTATATTGGTATGTGTTTATTTTCTTGTTAGGCTTATTTGCTTATCCAATTGCGCGTTTGGCAACCCCCGGACTTAAAAAATATAGTTATGCACTTGGAAGAATCGTTGGCATTCTTTTACTTGCTTGGCTCGCATGGATGGCTGGTTCGATTGGACTCGATTACACACGACTCAACATCGGTGTAGCATTTGTCGCCATTGTTGTAACAGGCATCACCTTAGGCTTGAAGCGAAAAGATGAAATCGTTGCGGATTGGAAATCTAATCGCAAGTTTTTCATCATGGCTGAAGGTATCTTCTTTACATTCTTCGTTATTGATTTATTGATTCGTTTGGGAAATCCTGATTTGTGGCATCCTGCTAAAGGTGGCGAACGCCCAATGGATTTTTCGTATTTCAATGCGGTTTTGAAAAGTACAAGTTTCCCGGCTTATGACCCATGGTTTGCGGGTGGTTATATCAATTATTACTACTATGGTTTTGTGTTGGCTGGCACGCCTGTGAAGTTGTTGGGCATTGTGCCTTCGATTGCTTATAACTTTTTATTGCCCACATGGTTTGCATTGGTGGCTTTGGGTGCGTTTGCGATTGGATTTTCTTTAGTCTCAAGTCTCACGTCACAAGTCTCTGATGAGCGACCTGCGACATTTGACCTTCCACTTATCTCTGGAATAGCCGCTTCTTTCTTAAGTGTTTTCTTGGGCAACTTGGGGACGATTCAATTTATCTTCAATTCGATTCAGCGCATTCCATTACAAGGCGCTGGCGTACCTGCTGAGACGGGTACGTTTGAACGCTGGGGTTTGACGTTTCAAGGTTTATGGAAAATGATTACCGAGCAAGCGCAAATGCCAATTGGGCGTGGTGATTGGTATTGGAATCCGAGTCGTGTTATTCCGCCGGGACCGGGCAATGAGATTACAGAATTTCCATTGTTTACATTTTTATACAGCGACTTACATGCTCACATGCTCGTTATGCCGATTGCGTTGTTTATCATTGCATGGGCGGTTTCGTTTGTATTATCTCGCGCACAATTGACTCGCGTTGAATGGATTGGGTCATTCTTCATTGGCGCGTTAGCCATTGGCGCATTGAAACCAACCAATACATGGGATTTATATACTTACTATTTGCTCGCCGCTATTGCAATGGGATATGCAATTTATAAAAACTCCCTCACCCTAGCCCTCTCCCAAAGGGAGAGGGGACTCCAACTCCCCTCTCCTCTTAGGAGAGGGGCTGGGGGTGAGGTCAATTGGTTAGGCAAAATAATATTTGCAATTGGCTTTCCAATCCTTTTATATGTTTTGAGTTCACTTTTGTATTATCCATTCACCTACTGGTGGGGACAAGCCTATAACTCAGTTCAATATTGGGATGCGACTCGCACGCCATTGGGTTCATATTTCACACAATGGGGCTTGTTCCTCTTTATCATCACGGCTTGGTTGGCTTGGGAAACAAGAGAGTGGATGGCTTCAACGCCTGTTTCCAAATTAAGTGGATTAAAGAAATATGTTTTAGTGATTGAACTTGTATTAGCAGGCTTTATTGCTTTGATAGTCTTCTTCATCTTTGATGGCGTTTATTCTGGATTAATTTCTCTGCCACTGGCATTATGGTCAGCGATTTTGATTTTACGCGCCGATTTACCCGATACAAAACGCTTTGTACTTTTCTTAATCGGCACGGCATTAACCATCACATTAGCGGTTGAATTTATTTCCCTCGTTGGCGATATTGGACGAATGAACACCATCTTCAAATTATATTTACAAGCGTGGATGATGTTCGCCGTCAGTGCCGCCGCCGCGTTGGGCTGGCTATTACCAGTTATCTTCACTTGGAAACCAAAATGGAGAAATACATTTCAAGTTGGTTCTTATCTTTTGTTAGCAAGCGCATTTTTATTTACGCTTACTGGAACAACTGACAAAATCTCCGACCGCATGAATCCTGACGCGCCTCATTCATTGGATAGCATGGAATATATGAATCACTCGCAATTGTGGGATGGTCAAGTGATGGAGTTGCGCGAAGATTATCGCGCCATTCGTTGGATGCAAGATAATGTGCAAGGTTCGCCTGTGATTGTCGAAGCCAATTGTACAGAATATCGTTGGTGTACGCGCTTCACAATTTATACGGGCTTGCCCGGTGTCGTTGGTTGGAATTGGCATCAACGTCAACAACGTGGTATTTTTTCTATTCAAGTGCAAGATAGAGTTAACGAAGTTGGTACGTTCTATAACACCACAGATATTCAATCTGCTGTAAACTTTTTGAAAAAGTATGACGTGCAATATATTATCGTCGGTCAATTAGAAAGAAATATATATCCCATCTTGCCAGAGTTACCAGATGGTTTAGCCAAGTTCAAAGAATATGAAGGCGTGTATTGGAAAGCAGTCTATCAAGATGCGAACACAACAATTTACGAGATTATTCCATAATTACGCATTACGCATCACGCATTAAGTAATTCGTAATGCGTAAGGAGAATTAACTTGATTTATCACATCACAACCAAAACTTTATTTAATGTGGCGCAAGCAATCGGCGAATACAAAGCAGAAAGTTTAGCAACCGAAGGTTTTATTCATTGCTCCACTGCAAAGCAAGTTGCTCACGTCGCCAACGCTTTTTACAAAGGACAACGTGGTCTAATCTTGTTAAAGATTGATGAAAACAGAATCAAGCCCCAAGTCAAGTGGGAAGCGCCTGCTGGACCACCTGCGGATGGAATCAATGAATCAGATTTATTTCCGCATATCTATGGAGCTATTAATCTTGATGCCATCGCTTCAGTTCTAGACTTTGAACCTGATTCTGTAACTGGAAATTTTTCTTTCACTGATAACTGAAAACCGATGACTTCTTTTATAACTTGGTACATCCTCCTCACAATCCTCGGCTGGCTCACCTTCCCGCTGACCTATTTTCTATTCCCAAAATTATCAGATAGAGGTTACACACTCGCACGCACGGCAGGCTTGCTGATTTGGGGATACGCCTTTTGGTTACTAGCATCATTCAGCATCGCCCAAAATGACATCGGCGGAATTTTATTTGCGCTTGCAATTTTAATTTCACTTAGTACATACTTATTAATTACCAATTACCAATTATTAATTACATTCATAAAAGATAACAAATCATTAATCATCACCACTGAAATTTTATTTTTAATTGCTTTTGCATTTCTCGCATTCCTCCGCGCCGCCAATTCAGAATTGCAAAGCACCGAAAAACCGATGGAATTAATGTTTATCAATTCCATTATGCGTTCAGAAACATTTCCGCCGCAAGATGTTTGGCTGTCAGGCTACGCCATTTCTTATTATTATTTCGGTTATGTAATGACCGCCATGCTAGCGAAACTTTCAGGAATCAATGGCAGTACCGCACATAACTTAATGACTTCATTGATTTTTGCATTAGCCGCAATTGGTTCGTATGGAATTTTGTATAACTTGCTTACAAGAACAGACCGCAGACCGCAGACCACTGACGATGAGAAAATTAACCGTCCGCCGTCCGCTGTCCGCCGTCTATCATTATTAGCACCACTATTTTTACTTTTAGTTTCCAACTTTGAAACCTTACTTGAAGTTTTACATCGTCGCGGAATATTTTGGACGAGAGACGCAAACGGTACATTCACAAGTTCGTTCTGGACTTGGCTCGACATGAAAGAACTTTCTCAACCGCCAATTGAACCGTTGGGTTTTATCCCCGATAGATATTTATGGTGGTGGCGTGCTTCACGCGTGATTCAAGATTACGACATTGCTGGTGGCTTCCGCGAAGTGATAGATGAATTTCCATTCTTTTCATTTTTACTTGGCGATTTACATCCGCATGTACTTGCCATTCCATTTGGTTTGCTTGCAATTTCGGTTGCATTAAATATTTTTCTCGGCGGCTGGCGTGGCAAAATCGAAGCCTATGGCGTGCAACTACATCTCAACCTCACAGGCTTTTTCTTCTCGGCACTTGTCTTAGGCGGATTAGCGTTTCTCAACACATGGGATATTCTCGTCGGCGCAGCATTGATTTGCTCCGCTTATGTTTTCTCCCGCGTAGATGAAGATGGCTGGAATTGGAAACGCCTCGAAGACTTGTTTATACTTGCTCTGCCACTTGGAATTTTTTCTTTACTTTTATATTTTCCTTTTTATCTTGGCTTCTCTTCCCAAGCAGGTGGGTTACTTCCAAACTTTATGTATCCCACACGCGGAATTCACTTGTGGGTGATGTGGGGAACATTGCTCATCCCAATTTTTTCATATCTGATTTATTTATATGGAGTGCAGAAGCTTGCTTCTGTACCAGACGGCAAGCCGTCTGACTCCATAAGCCCCAATTGGAAACTAGGCATTTATCTCGGCATCGGCTTTACACTTTTTCTTTTTGCTCTAACTTTCCTCATCGGCTGGATTGGCTCCATCGTTGAAAGAGACTTTGTCAATTTTCAACTCGCTTCTTTCAACATGACCGCCTCACAATTTATCGCCGCCACCTCATTAAGAAGATTAACCTACATCGGAAGTTTAATAACATTACTCGCAGTCTTCATCCCAACCCTATCTTTCCTCTTCTACAAGACCACAGACCACAGACCGCAGACCGTCCGCCGTCCGCCGTCTGCCGTCATTTTTTCATTACTTTTGCTTACACTAGGAACAATATTAATTCTCGCCCCTGAGTTTGTATATCTAAGAGACCAATTCGGCTATCGCATCAACACCGTTTTCAAATTCTATTACCAAGCATGGATTCTCTGGAGCATCGTCGCCGCGTTTGGGGTTTCAATCCTTTTACAAAATTTAGAAAAAATATCAAATATTATTTTCCGCATTGTGATTGGTATCGTCATCTTCTGTGGGCTTTTATATCCAATATTTGGCGTTCTCACCAAAACCAACAACTTCAACCCGCCATTTGGATATTCCCTCAACGACTTTGACCGTGTAAAAAGAGAAAACCCCGAAGAAGCCGCCGCCGTAGAATTTTTACTCACCGTTCCGCATGGAGTGATTGCCGAAGCAATTGGTGATGGATACAGTGGCTATGGAAGAATCTCCATGCTCACAGGTTTACAAACCGTGTTAGGCTGGCCTGGTCACGAAGCACAATGGCGCGGAAGTTTTGAGCCACAAGGCTCACGCCGAGATGATATTCAAAAGCTGTACACAACTTCAAGATGGGAAGAAGCGCAAGCCATCATCGCAAAATACAATATTCGCTATATTTATATCGGTGTTCTTGAAAGAGCATCCATGCCGATTAATGAAGAAAAATTTTATGTATATCTCACGCCGATTTTCCAACAAGGCAACACCGTTATTTTTGAAGTACCAAAATAGACTTTGATACAATTACACCCATGACACACCGACATTTCAAATACGAAGGCTGGCTGTATGCGCTGGCTTTTTTCATCGCCATTGGCATTCGCATCACACAACTTGGTGCATTGCCACTTAATGATATTGAAGCAACATCCGCTTTGCAAGCCCTGCAAATTTCACAAAGCGAATACACAGCCCTCAGCCCACATCCATTTTATATTCTTTCAACATCCATGTTATTTTTGATGTACGGTGGCGGAACAGATTTCCTTGCACGCTTCATGCCTGCATTAATTGGAAGTTTATTTGTCTTCGCGCCACTTCTTTTTAATGACCGCCTCAAACCACGCCCCAGCCTGATTCTTGCTTTCTTCCTTGCACTAGACCCAGGCTTGGTTGCTATTTCACGTCAAGCCGCCAGCCCAATTTTTGCAATTACATTCTTAATCTTTACATTCGGTTTCATCAACAAAAACAAACTTACACTCGCCAGTATCTTCGCCGCATTGACCTTATTAAGCGGACCCTCCATCTGGCTTGGTTTACTCGGCTTCATCATCTCAGGGATGATTTTTCAACTCTTCCAACGCACTGATTACCGAACACTGATTACTGATAACTCATCTACTCGTAACTCATTACTCATAACATTTATATTAACTTTTCTAACCGCTGGCACACTCTTCCTCACCGTCCCCAACGGATTAAGCGCCGCCTTTGCATCCATCCCTGAATTTTTCAAATCATTCACAAGCACATCAGAAACAACTTGGGGCATGATATTAATTTCATTCATCATATATCAGCCATTAGCATTAATTCTTGCTATCTTCGCCATTGTGCGTGGCATTTTGAATAACATCAAAAGAGTCATCTTCTTTACCATTTGGATGTTAGTAGCATTATTACTCGTCATCTTTTTACCCGCCCACCAAATCACAGACCTAGCGTGGGTATTAATTCCGCTCAATGCTTTAGCCAGTTTAGAACTTGCTCGCGCATTCAACATCTATCCCGAAGAGCGAAGCGAAGTTGCAGGTGTCACACTCTTAACCGTCTTCATCTGGGTTTTTGCATGGCTCGGCTTCGCAGGTATGACTTGGTATCCCGCCGACTCACAGCAATATGCTTTGCGTTTTTGGATGTTACTCGGCTCGCTTGTTTTATTAGCATTAAGTTTATTACTCATTGCGGCAGGTTGGTCGGCACGCACGGCTCGCATTGGTGGCGTGTGGGGCTTTGTGATTGCATTAGGTGCACTCATGTTAGGTGGCACATTTGGCTCGGCTGGTTTACGCGGAGAAAATGCCCCCGAACTTTGGTGGCAGAATCAAATCCCTGCTCAAGCAGATTTATTACGCCAGACAGCAGAACAAGTCTCTGAATTTTATACGGGTAACGATACCTCCGCTTCAATTGTCATACTTGGAATTGATTCTGCTTCGCTAGTTTGGTCATTGCGTGAGTTTGATGTGCAAATCGCCGCCGCATTAGACCCCACAACTTCGCCAGATATCGTCATTTCTCGTTTTGAAAATAACCCCGCATTAATGGCGGCATATCGCGGACAAGATTTCAATTGGCGGCAAACCTATTTATGGCATGTCTCTACCTTTGACGTTTGGGTGCGTTGGATTACATTACGAGAAATTTCATACGCAGATGAATCCATCATTTTATGGGCACGAGATGATTTATTCTTAGACCGATAACTGAATACTGATTACTGACCACTGATTACTTTATAATTCCCCACATGACAACTCCTCCCTCCATCATCACACTAGACGGACCCGCCGCATCGGGCAAATCTACCATTGGTAGAAGACTTGCTGACTCATTAGGCTATTTATTTTTTGATACTGGGATTATGTATCGCGCCGTCACGTGGATTGCATTAAGCCGTGACATGGATGTCCGCGATGAAGATATGATGAATCAACTAGCACAAACTGCCAAAATTGATATTCGCCCGCCTTCTAAAAATGATGGTCGCCCGTGTGATGTAATCATTGGTGAACAAGATGTAACATGGGATATGCGTTCAAGTGATGTAGAAGCCAATGTTTCACTCATCTCTGCTTATGCTGGTGTAAGGAAAGCATTATCACAAAAACAACGTGAGATTGGCTTGCGCGGAAAAGTCGTCATGGTCGGCAGAGATATTGGCACAGTCGTCTTACCCGAAGCCGATTTGAAAATTTATTTAGATGCCAGTGCCGAAGAACGCGCCAAACGTCGTTATGACGAAGTCATTGCACGTGGTGAAAAAGCAGATTATGACGAGATTCTGAAAAACATGATTGAACGTGACCACATTGACTCCACTCGTGCTGTTGCTCCGCTCCGCCCAGCAGATGATGCTGTCATCATCAATACTGATGAACCCAGTGCAGAACAAGTTTTTGAGCAAGTTTTGAAATTGTGCAAGTAAATGATGAAGTGCGTCGCACCAAACGGGTTAAGATTTTTCTAGCCTACCAAGTGCGACGCACCCCGGTCTTATGTCAACCCCCAAACCCATCACCGAAGTCTGGAAACCTGAATTAGTACGTTTGCCAAAACTAACATTGGCACGCAAACTTTTTCGTTGGTTTGGTCATAACTGTATTGTTAAACTCACAGCAAAACTTTTGTTAAACGTCAGTGTAGAGGGCATAGAAAACTTTCCCAAAACAGGTCCGTTATTAATTGTCATCAATCATATTGGCGATGCCGACGCAGTGGCTGTGGTTTCGCAGTTACCAAATCCACCAGATGCGTTGGGAAAAATCGAATTATACGATTTGCCCATCTTAGGCAAATTAATGGATTGGTACGGCATAATATGGCTTCATCGTGGCAGACCCGATATTCGCGCTATCAAATCCGCATTAGATGGTTTAGCAGAAAATAGAATCATCATCATTGCGCCAGAAGGTAGATATTCACTAACAGGTGCTTTGGAAGAAGGCA
>JAEURH010000017.1:0-35743 GCA_016789365.1 Anaerolineales bacterium | reverse complement strand
ATATAAATCAGGTGCGCCTGTGTTGCCAATTACGGTCACAGGTACAGAAAATGAAAATGTGTATGGCAGCCTGAAAAAATTTAAGCGGGCTAAGGTGCATGTCAAAGTAGGGAAAATGTTGAAGGTCAGCAACCAATTTGAAACAAGACAAGAAGCGGTCAGTCAAGGCACAAGTCAAATCATGGAAGCGTTGGCAAATCTGCTACCAGAAAAATATCGCGGGGAATATTTGTAGCGTCCCGCAGGTTTAGAGACAATTTACAATCTTAAAAAGAAACCTGCGGGACGGTTATAATTTGAGAAATGGAATTCATCGTCACGCTCCTCGCAGGCATCCCATTTCCCGCGTCGCCCACACCGGCGGGCTGGGTGGTATGGGTTTTGTTATTAGCGGCTTTGATTTTCATTTTGCTTCGGCAACGCGCACATACACAAATGAGTTGGGGATTATTTATATTATTTTTCGTTTTGATTCCCGCCACAACTTTATTTATCGGTTTAAGATTTGCTTCCGCTTCAGCCCGACCTCTACCTGGTCTGCCTGCGGATGCGCCCGGTTCTGCCTTGATGATTTTTTCTGCCATTCCATGGCTAATTGGCGGAGGCATGTTGGGACCGATTCCAGCGGCATTCTTGGGGGCATTCGCTGGTTTGTTACGCGGCGCATGGGATAGCTATTCTTTATTCTCCATTTTAGAACTTGCAATTTTGGCAACATGGTTTTCTATCAATATGCGCCAAAGTTACAGAACGCGTGCATATACATTATTACGTCAGCCATTGGTGGGGGCGTTGTTATTGATTCCAATTCACGCTTTGTTTTATGTATTGAGTGCATTATTTACACAATGGGGCGTAGATGCTACACCGATTACAGCACGTTTAGATTTTGCATTAAGCAATTTAGGCATTGTCACATTGGCTTTTGGTGGCGAAATGTTGATTGGCGGTTTGTTTGCACAAATTATTTCGATTGCATTCCCGGCACGTTGGGGAAGTAAACAAGCCTTACAACCTTCGCCGGGTGAAAAAAGTTTAGAGGCACGCTTTTTATTCGCAGTTGGTGCATTTATTTTATTGTTATTGCTCACTTTATTAATCGGTGACTGGGTGGTGGCAGGGCGTGCCGCGCGTGAATTGTTAGAAGATAGATTATCCAGTGCGGGTAAATCGGCTTCGCAAAGTGTGCCTTTCTTTTTGGAGACGGGTCAAAACTTGGCGGTGCAACTTGCCTCAGACCCGCGTTTGCTAACTGCCACCAATGATGAGTTACGGTCAATTATTGGTTCGCGCATTCAAGCCGTGCCGTATTTTGACCAATTCATTGTATTAGATGCCAATAATAAAGATATATTAGCAATTTACCCATCTTCTGATGCGAATACATTTCGTTTGTATCCAGATGAAGATTCGGGGATTTTCTTAGCCACCAACGGCGTGTTGACTCAAATTTATTCCATTCCGCCAACCACAACCGAAGAAAGCGCGCGTGTTTCGTTTTTGGTTGCTATTGTGGATTCTACGGGTCAGGTGGAACGAATCTTAATCGGGCGCACTTCACTTGAATCAAATCCGTTAACTCTGCCATTAATTGATAGCCTCAATAACATGAACGACCTTGATGGCTCTGGTATGTTGTTGAATGAAAACAACCGCGTGTTATATCATTCTGACAAAACACAATCTTTGTCTCCATATAATGGTCAACAAAGAAGCGAAGCATTTTTCTATGATGATACCGCCCCAGACGGCACGCGCGAAATGGTGTATTACCAACCTGTGTTTGGTCGTCCGTGGGCGATTGTGTTAAAAGTCCCTGCCCAACGCGCACAACAAATTGCATTAAATATTGCCATGCCATTAGCAGTGATGATTATTGTGCTGGCAGTGATAGCAATGATTTCATTGCGTGTGGGCTTAAGAGTTGTAACTGGTTCTTTGCAAAGTTTGGCGGCAGAAGCCAATCGTATTGCACAAGGTCAGTTAGACCATCCGCTTCAAGTGAAAGGCGAAGATGAGGTTGCACAACTCAGGCGGGCGTTCGAGCAGATGCGTTCTAGTCTGCAATCACGTTTGGAAGAAATTAATCGTTTGTTACAAGTGAGTCAAGGTGTAGCATCTAGTTTAGAAATGCAAGATGCTGTCAAACCTGTGTTAGAAGCAATTCTTTCAACAGGTGCAAATTCTGTGCGCGTGGCGTTATCACCAGAAATTTTGCCCGATACTTATGTTGAGTTACCTTCACGTTTTGCATTGGGTGATGCAGGTGAGTTGTACGCGCATTTTGATGAACAAATTTTACAGTTAGCGCAAAGCCAGCAAAAAATTGTTTTACCGAATCTCACGCGCTCACGCGAAATTGATTTAGACCCAACCAAGCCGCAACCATTGGCTTTGTTAGCAGTGGCGTTACGCCATGAAAATCGTTATTATGGCGTGGTGTGGGCAGGTTATGAACAGCCGCGAAAATTTTCTGATTCAGATGTGCGCTTTGTGACGACTCTGGCTGGGCAAGCGGCTTTGGCAATTGCAAATGCGCATCTCTTTCTTAACGTGGAGGCTAGTCGCCGCCAACTGGAAGCGATTCTTAACTCCACGCCAGACCCCGTGCTGGTCACAGACCATCGCAATCGTCTGTTGTTAGCAAACTTTGCCGCGGCAGAAGCACTCGGACCAAAAGTGGATGATGATGCTCGTTCTCGTGTTGAAACAGAAAAAGTTATCAAACTTAAACCGTTGGTTAATTTATTGCAAAGTACAACTTCTGAAAAACAATCGGCTGAAATTGTATTAGCAGATAAACGCACTTATTTTGCAACTGCCTCGCCAGTGATGGTAGAAGGCAAACAAATCGGGCGTGTGTGCATTATGCGTGATGTGACGCACTTCAAAGAATTGGATACGATGAAATCTGAATTTGTGGCAACAGTCAGTCACGACTTGCGTTCACCATTAACCTTGATGCGTGGCTATGCCACCATGTTAGATTCAGCAGGTGAGTTGAACGAACAACAACAAGGTTATATTAAGAAAATTATTTCAGGCGTTGAGAATATGTCTCGCTTGGTGAATAATTTATTAGATTTAGGTCGCATTGAAATTGGTGTAGGTTTGCAAGTAGAAAATGTAACCGTGTTAGATGTAATTGAACGTGTTACCAGTGCTTTGCACTTACAAGCCATGCAAAAAAATATTTCTTTGCAATTGGAATTAGCAAAAGATATGCCCCATGCCATAGAAGCCGACCAAGCACTTTTGCATCAGGCAGTGTATAACTTGGTTGAAAACGCAATCAAATATACGCCAGAAAATGGAAGCGTTATTATCCGCACAATTTCTGAACCGAGTCATTTAACTTTCGTGGTCAAAGATTCTGGTATCGGAATTCCATCAGAAGATTTGCCACGTTTATTTGAAAAATTTTATCGCGGCAAACAACGCGAAGCACGCGCTCAACCTGGCTCTGGTTTAGGGTTGGCAATCGTACATTCGATTGCAGAAAGTCATCGCGGAAAAATATGGGTAGAAAGCGAAATTGGAAAAGGCAGTACTTTTTATTTGCAAATTCCTTTGACACAACCAAATGAATTGAAATAAAAATCTGTTATCTTGTCTACACCTCTTAAGTGACTGCAAACCCAAAAAATAAAAATAGTAATATAATCCAAACTTGTCCTTCCGCGGGAAGGGCATAATTTTTGCCTGTATGGCAGTTGGTAAGCATGATTAATCAAGAAAAAAAACAAACTCCCATTATTGAAAGAAGTACAGATTACAAGCCTCGTCGCACATTTCGCTCATGGTTAATTGGGCGACCATTATCCACAGCGGATGCGGCACATGAAACGATTGGCAAGCGCGTTGGCTTAGCAGTCTTCGCGTCGGATGCATTGTCATCAAATGCGTATGCTACCCAAGAAATTTTAGTTATCCTTGCAATTGCAGGGATGTCTGGATTTCAATATGTGTTTCCAATTTCCATTGCGATTGGTGCATTGTTGGTGATTGTGGCGGCTTCATATCGCCAAGTGATTTTTGCATATCCACAAGGTGGCGGTGGATATATCGTAGCAAAAGATAATTTGGGTGAATTCCCCGCTTTGATTGCCGCCTCATCGCTTCTCATGGACTATGTGCTAGTTGTTTCTGTTTCAATATCCTCTGGCATCGCCCAAATCTCTTCTGCCTTCCCCATTGTTTATGAATATCGTGTAGCGGCTTCGGTTGCGGCTGTATTCTTAATCACCATTTTGAATTTACGCGGCTTACGAGAAACAGGCGCGATAATTATTGCTCCGAACTTTTTCTTTATTTTTATCATGTTCGTTACACTTGGCGTAGGCATATTCAAATATTTTACTGGCTCATTAGGCACAGTGACAAACCCGCCTGAAATGATTCACTTGCATGATACCGTTGCTATCATCACACCGTTTTTGATTTTACACGCCTTTTCCAGTGGCACCGCGGCATTGACAGGAATTGAAGCAATTTCAACTGGCATTACTGCTTTCAAAGAACCACGCAGTAAAAATGCCGCCATTACATTAACTTGGATGGCTTCCATTCTGTTAACCGTTTTCTTGGGCATTTCATTCCTTGCCACGCATATTCAAGCCATTCCGTCTGAATATGAAACAGTGATTTCACAAATTGCCAGAACTGCATTTGGTGGGCAAAACATTTTTTATGGTGCCGCAATTTTAGGCACAACCGTTATCTTAATGCTTGCCGCCAATACTGCTTTTGCAGGTTTCCCACGTTTGAGTGCATTAATGGCGAAAGATGGCTTCGCGCCACGTCAATTGACTTATCGCGGTAGCAGACTGGTTTACTCACGCGGTGTGATTGCTTTGGCATTTTTATCCGCTGTTTTGATTATTCTGTTTCAAGCCAGTGTAACAAGATTAATTCCACTGTATGCCATTGGCGTATTTTTATCTTTTACGATTGCACAATCGGGCATGGCAATTCGTTGGTGGCGAAGCGGAAAACTTTCACCTGATGTAAAAACAACAGGCGACTATTCTACGTTACAGTATGACCCTGCTTGGAAATTGAAAATGGCGCTAAATGGATTTGGTGCATTATGTACTGCCGTTGTGATGGTGGTCTTTGCAATCACAAAATTCAAAGATGGCGCATATATCGTTATGATTTTGATTCCTTTGTTGGTTGCAGTTCTTTGGATGATTCATCGTCATTACAATAAATTAGCAAAACAACTTTCACTTGAAAATTTTGGTGTAATTCCGCCGCAAACGATACGCCATCGTGTCATTATGCCAGTCAGTGGTGTGCATCAAGGTACATTATCTGCGCTTCGTTATGCACGCATGTTATCTAGCGATGTCACTGCGGTTCACGTCACCATTGAACCAGAAGATGCCGAGAAAACCCGCAAGAAATGGGAAACATGGGGTGAAGGCACACGCTTGGTCATTTTAGATTCGCCGTATCGTTTGTTTGTTGAACCTTTATTGAAATATATTTCTGATATTGCTGAACAACGCCAACCCGGTGAAACGATTACGATTGTTGTGCCAGAATTTGTTTCTGATAACAAACTTACTGGCGCGTTGCATACCAACACTGCAACCATTTTGCGCGACCAATTAAAACTTCAACATGGTATTGTCATTACGAATGTGCCTTATCATGTGCATGAAAGTGAAGCACGTCATTAAGGAGTACAAATATGAATTTTATTATTTTAGGATGTGGAAGATTCGGTGCAGAACTTTCGTACCGCCTCTTTCAAAGTGGACATCAAGTGGTGGTGGTGGATAATGACCAAAAATCTTTTAACCGCCTCCATGCCGACTTTCGAGGGCGTACTGTTGTAGGAGAAGCTCTCTCGGCTGATACCTTGTCTCGTGCAGACGCATCCAATGCCGATGGCGTGGCAGTTGTCACCAATTTAGATGCATTAAACGCAGTGATTGGACATTCTGTGCGCGTTCATTACCCAAACGTCAAACAAGTGATAGTTCGTAATTATGACCCAGCCATGAGAGATATGCTAGAAGCGTTTGGCTTGCAATTGGTCAGTTCTACGGCATGGGGAGCAGAACGTGTGCAAGAATTATTAGTTGACCCAACCTTCCGCGCTGTATTTTCAGCAGGCAATGGTGAAGTGGAAATGTATGAAATGTACATCTCGGAAAAATGGGATGGTATGCCAGTTTCTGATTTGTTAAAAGGTTGCGGAGAAATTGTCAGCGTGGCACTCACTCGCGCGGGCAGAGCAGAATTACCGTCGCCAGAAGCGGTTTTACATCAAGGCGATGTGTTGATGGTGAGTGCAACATTTGAAGGCGTGAAAGCCATGCGTGCCAAATTGCAAGAAGGGAAGAAATAATCATGTTTGTATTTATTGCTGGCGGCGGGCGCACAGGTTCAGAATTAGCAGTGCAATTGCTCGCTCAAAAATATGAAGTGCGTTTGTTAGAACATCGGCGTGATTTGTTGGCGCGTTTGCACCATGAATTACCGACCGAAGTAATTTATGAAGGGCAAGCCACTGACCCCACGATTTTGAAACAAGCGGGTTTGGATAAAGCACAAGTGATTGTGGCGTGTACCAATGATGATGCCGCGAATTTGGTTTTATGTTATTTGGCACGCACAATGTTCAATGTAAAAAGAACTGTAGCGAGAATTAATAATCCACGCAATGCGTGGTTGTTTGATAAAAACTTCCATGTAGATGAAACGATTAATCAAGCCGATGTGATGGCACATTTGATTCAAGAGGAAATGTCGTTAGGCGATATGATGACATTGCTCAAGTTGAGACGTGGAAAATATTCTTTGGTAGAAGAAAAAGTGCCGAAAGGTGCAAAAGCATTGGGCGTGCAAATTAAAGATTTAGGCTTGCCAGAACAATGTGTGATTGCGGCAATTATCCGCCATGGAGAGATTGTTTTGCCACGCGGCACAATTGCATTAGAAGAATTTGATGAAGTATTAGCGATTACGGATGATGAAGGTGCTAAGCAATTGGCTTTCTTGTTAGAGCCGCCGGATAGGTCTATTTTATAGATTGCTCAAACGGCTGTACCTATGGCAAGAACATCCGATTTTTAGAGGGTTGAAGAGATTACAGGTTGCTCTTTCACCATTCAACAAAATCCGTAAATATCATTTCTTCTGTAATTTGTAACTTTGTTTTATTTACTGTGTGCAAATGCGGAATATTTTCCCCAGTATGTTCTTTGCCGATTTTTCCATATTTAAGTTTAATAGCACGCGGGTCAGGAGCATTGTCAAAACCTGCTTCTACCCAATCTTCTCTCATTACATAATAGCGATATTTTCTTTTTCCATCATTGATTAATTCTGTGACAAGAATTTCATACTTTCCATAATCTGCTTTGATTCGTAAAATTGACCTGTCAGGTGTTGCGTCAATTTCATAAACCACGTTCTTGAAAACAGACTTAGCAAGTTCGATTATTTCAGCAAAATGTCTTGAAGTTTTTCCGTCCAATCTTCAATCCCTCTGTAACAAAATTCCCATTCTGCTAAATCTGTTTCCCATGTTTTGCTAATCGTAGATTCAACTTTGTTTACAAAATTTTCATCTTCACTTGTGCTTTGGACAAAAGTTGAATAATCTACACCGTATTTTTTTTGAAACTCGCTATCTTTATTTTTTAGTTCATTAATTTTGGTTGTAATTTGGTCAATCGTATAGCGTTGCACAGCCGCGTTGACAGATTCTTGCAAATCGCCAAACGATGCAAGGATTTCTGTGAACTTGTCTGAAACGGTTACGTTAGTCATAATCTATTGATATTATTTTACTACAACTTAAAATCAGATATTTTAGAATGGCAAGAACATCCGATTTTTAGCGGTGTGTTGACTGCCCGATAGGGCAGTGAGGTTTTCGGTAAAAAGCAATGGCTCGCAATGACATGTTACTTTGATACCATCTCTTTCATTTGCTCAACATAAGCAAGAGATTGATGGCGGAAATAGGTATTATATAACTCGGCGTAGTGACCATTTTGATTTAATAGCCCTTCGTGATTGCCTTCTTCGATAATTGTGCCTTTTTTCATGACGACGATTCTATCCGCGGCTTTGACGGTGGATAGGCGATGGGCAATTAAAATGCTGGTTGAATTTTTTAGAATTAGATTTAATGCCTGCTGAATTTGCCATTCGGTGAATGGGTCAATACTAGCAGTCGCTTCATCAAGGATGAAGATGGCTGGGTTCTGCACTAAGACACGCATCAATGCTACGAGTTGACGTTGCCCCATTGAAAGGCGATTGCCGCGTTCGCCAACTTCTGTATGTAAACCATCGGGTAAAGTTTCTAGCCATTCACCGTCACCGATTTTTCTGGCGAGTTTGAGCATTTCTTCTTCTGGCACGCCCGGCACAGCATAACGAATATTTTCGGCAACGGTACCTGAAAATAAAAATGGAACTTGCGAGACGATTCCTAATTGACGACGATATTGAGTCAAATCAAAGGTGCGGATGTCACGTCCATCAATTAGTAAACGACCTTCTTGATATTCGTAAAAACGTACAATCAATTTTGCGATGGAAGATTTCCCTGCGCCGGTGTGGCCGACGAGGGCAAGATTCTCTCCGGGTTGAATCAACAGGTTGAAGTCAGAAAGAATCGGTTCTTTATCCGAATAGCGAAAGTTCATGTGCTCAAAATGAATCTCGCCTTTGAGTCGCGGTACATCATTTTTTTCTTTTTGTATCACATTTGGGTCTGCATCAATTAATGCGAAGACACGTTCGGCGGCAGAAAGTCCGCCTTGAATTTGCGCCCAAAACGATGTGAGGTTTAGAACTGGAAAAAAGAATTGGTCGAGGCTGATGATGAAAAGATACCACGCGCCAATGCTGACGATACCTTGTGCCGCACTAAAGCCACCGACATACACCAGCACGCCAACAAACACGCCTCCGACTGCATTTAGAACTGGGAACACCAGCGACAGCACAAACCCACGTTGAACATTGACTTGATAAGATTGTTGATTTGATTCATCAAACGATTTGAAGATGCTTTCTTCTTGACGAAAATTTTTCGCAATTGAAATACCGCTGATGGTTTCTTTAATCGCGGCATTCACATCCGACATGGCTTTCATACCGCGTTTTGTTACGCGCCTTGCCATAGCGCGGAAGCCTGCCGCAATTGCAAAAATAAACGGAAGAAAACCAATCATCAATAATGCCAAACGCCATTCAGTATTGAATAACACGATGGCGATAATGACGGCTTGTATAATTTGTGCGCCAACATCGGTGACGATGACGACGAGTTGACCAAAATCATTGGTATCGGATGTGATGCGCGAAACAATTCTGCCAGATGAAAATTGGTCATAAAAAGATAAATCATGTTCGGCGGCGGCGCGAAATGCACGCGAACGCATATCTAAGACTACATCACCGACAGCACGCACGGTCAGACCGCGCCTCAGCCAGTTCAATCCCCACAAGCCAAATGCCACGCCGACAAGTGCTAGCCCAATCCATGTGATTTCTTGATTTGTAGGTTGTTCTTGAATCAAATCCACCATGTAACTGACAACCACTGGCAATGCGGCACCAATAAACGCCAGCACAATAATAATAAAAGATGCGAAAGCAAGCCGTCTGATTTGTGATTTGAAATAATTAACCATGCGACTCACCAGTACACGGTCTGTGTATTGGCGGTCGTATTTTTCGTCGTTTAGTCCTGCAAAGAAACCCATAATATCCTCGTTATGTCATTGCGAGGGCGTTTTTGATTTTTGCCCGAAGCAATCCCCAACTTAATTTGAGATTGCTTCGCCACAAAAAACACAAGCGTGGCTCGCAATGACATGATTTATTCTCTAAAAATTCTTGAATATGCCTCTGATGTTTTCATCAATTCATCATGTGAACCGCTGGCAACAATTTGACCTTTGCGAATCACGATGATTAAATCAGCCCAGCGGATTTGGGAGAGGCGATGTGTGATGATAAATGTTGTTCGTCCGCGAGCGGCGTTGGAGATGGCGCGTTGAATTTTATCTTCGGTGGCTGAATCAATGGCGGAAGTTGAATCATCCAAAACCAACACACGCGGGTCGGTAAGAAATGCACGCGCCAATGCAATGCGTTGACGTTGCCCGCCAGATAATGTCACGCCGCGTTCGCCGACGACTGTTCCATAAGTTTGGTCAAAGTCTAAGATAAAATCATGTGCTTGCGCCGCAATAGATGCAGACATGACTTCATCTTTAGTAGCGTTTGGCTTTCCAAAAGCGATATTGTCACTTAATGTGCGTGAGAACAGAAATATATCTTGCTCAATAATAGAAATTTGTTCACGCAAAGATGCCAAATTCCATTCGCGTACATCTACGCCATCTACTAAAACTTGTCCGCTGGATACATCATAGGTGCGGTTGATTAATTTCACTAACGATGTTTTGCCTGCGCCCGTTTGCCCAACCAATGCAACCGTTTGACCTGCTTTGACTTTGAAAGAAACATCTTTCAGAATTTCTTCTCCCTCACCCCTAGCCCCTCTCCCAGAATCGGGAGAGGGGTAATGGAATGAGACATTACGAAATTCGATGTCACCACGAATCTGTGAGGTCACGCCTGAAGCGTTTTGGTCGAGATGCGTCTCGCGTTTGATTAATTCCAAAATACGTCTAGCAGATGAAATTCCAGAAGAAATTTGTGAATACGCAAATGTAGAAGTGAAAGTTGGGAATTGTAAAAGTTGCAACATACCGAAATAGGCAACCACATCACCAACACTTAACAAGTTTTGACGATACAAAATTAATGAGTGGACGAGTCCGCCAGCATACGCGAGACCAAGCAATAACATGGCGATATATCGCGCTTCGAGTTCACCTTGTTGAACAAAAGCATCACGCACTCTTTTGGCATTGATGACGAAACGCTCAACTTCTGAATCTTCTTGCGCCGCGCCTTTCATAATTTCAACACCATCCAATGACTCAGAAAGATGTGTATTCATTGTTCCAAATGTGGCACGCACTTCGTCTGTGACTGGGGCTAAATTTTTCAAATATCTGGCTAAGGCTACGAAATAGACAATGATGAAAATTAACGGTGTTAATATCAGTGACCAATGATAGGTTGGACCAAAAAACAACGGCATGAGAATAAACATGAATGAGCCGACCACAAGATTCACACCAGGGCTAAACATGTAATTGACTTCGCGTACATCATTGGTGGCGCGTGCCATCGTATCGCCGACGGGTTGTAAGTTATGAAACGTCATGCTCTTTCCAAGCAATGAAAGATACAACTCATCACGAATATCACGTTCCATTTTTTGCGCCATCAACTCTGCACCAAAATTTCTACCAAGTTGTAAAACGCCGCGAATAATTTGTGATATGCCAATCGTTAGTGCTAAAGGTAACAATACACTGGTATCAAGCGTATCTCGAATGGAGTCAAATGCGTTGCCTGTCAACACAGGTACAACCACAGCCAGAACCGCATTTCCAATCGCACCAACGAAAATCATTATCACAATCCATGTGTATGGTTTCACATGTGAAAGAATCCAGCGAATCGCTGAGGAATAATCGTATTTATTTTCTCGATATAAAGTAAATTCAGCAGGGGTACTTAACGTAGTCATAGAACAATTGTACCATTTTCAATTTTTAATTTGCGTAACCTCTCTTTCAAACAAGGGTTATTTAATGCAGACTAGTAATTCGGCTAGTCACATTTTCAACTCTAAGGAGAGTGTTAAATGAATATCTCGTTACCAAAAACAATTTCTGGTTGGTGTATGTGGTTGTTCTTCCTATGCACAGGTTTGGCAGGGTTCGTGCCTGTTCTTGGCATGCTCGTCCCTTGGCTAGCCCTTGCGTATGCAATCTTCGCATTGATTGGAATGTAATTTCAAAAATGACCTCCGCACGGAGGTCATTTTTTATTTAAGTTCAGAGAATATTTTGGCACACATCAAAGAATGTGCATCTTCGATATTTGATTCAAAATTCCACCAAGCGGATAAGATGGCATGACTCAAAGCCCAGTTGATGATTGATTCTCGTTCCCACCCTGTTCTTTCTTTGATGATATCTACGCGCCTCTTGGTCTGGACTTCAAACTGTTTCTTGTCCCGAAACATTCCCCATGGGTTCAGCATCAGCGGACCAATCTCATAGCCTGCGGGTCCAATTACACCTTTTGGGTCAATGATTAACCAGCCACGTTTGGATGACAAAATATTGAAATGATGAAAATCGCCATGCAATAAAACATGTTTCTCTGTAAATAATTCTGGCAACACAGATTCAACTCGTTCTAATATCTTTTGTGGAAACGGTCCCGCCCCATCAAAATGTGGGCGGATATTTTTTAACCCATCAAACCAATCCGATAATTTTATAAATCTTTCTTGTAGGGGCGAGGTCTCCTCGCCCGAGGGCAGGATGACCCTGCACCTACATTGTATTTTTTGCATCACATCTATTGCAATATGAGTTCTTTCATCATCATCTTCTAGTTCAGAAAGCATCTCTCCCGGCTTGAGTCTTTCTAATAATAAAAATCCTTTTTCTTCATCAAACTCAATTAACTTACATGCACCATTTCCATCATATAACCTCAACGCTTGTATCTCACTGATTAATTCCGCACGTGGCACACCGATTTTTAAAACAACATTATTCCCTTCTCCTTTTAGGAGAGGGGTTAGGGATGAGGTTGCATACGCCACAAAATTAAAAGATAGATTTGAAACAAGTTGAACATTACTCAACTTCCAGCAAGATGAAGCGTCTTCAATCAAAGAAGGAAAATCTTTAATAAATTGTTTTCCATCTTCTTCAAAGACTGATTCAATGTTTTGTATAAATTCTTTTGGTAAATTCATCTTATGATTGTACACAATTTAATTATTAAAATTTTGTAATAATACTGTTTATTCCTTAATATGATGTTATATTCATACGGAAGGAGAATTAAAAATGGCAACCTTAAAAGAAATTGAAGGAATTGGTTCAGTGTATGCCGCGAAATTAAATAAAGCAGGTGTACGTGGAGTCAATGGATTGTTAAAAGCAGGCGGGACTCGCAAAGGTCGCGCAGAACTTGCCAAAGCCACAGGCTTTAATGCAAAGACAATTCTTGAATGGGTCAATCGTGCGGATTTATTCCGTGTGAAAGGCATTGGCTCACAATATTCTGATTTGCTCGAAGCCGCTGGTGTAGATACCGTTGTGGAACTTGGCAAACGCAAACCAGAAGCATTGGTCGCCGCGTTTGAAAAAGCAAACTCAGGCAAGAAAAGAGTTGTGCGTCAATTGCCGAGTTTGAGCCAAGTAAAAGATTGGGTCAAGAAAGCCAAATCTTTGAAACGCGCTGTCGAATACTAAAATAAAAAAAATCCCGATGAATTCATCGGGATTTTTTATTATTCTTTATTGACGATTCTCAGCGTCACAATCGGTTGACCTTGCTTGCGGAATTGCATCACTTCGGGGTGAGCAGTTGCATATTTTTCGATGCCTTCATTATCCCAAGAGACTCGTCCTTTTGTAAACGTGGCGCGATACATTCCTCCTGTCACGCTTTCGCCGTGTAAAAGCACATCGGTCTTAATCTCATTTTCAAGGGTAGAGATATTTTCCTCTGCTGATTCAAGCAGAGGCTTGTATTCTGAATCAAGTGCATCCAGTTGAGATTGAATCTGTTTGAGGATTTCATTTCGTTTGGATTCATAATCTAAACGTGCTACATCCGCCGCGCCTTTTAGATTTTCAAGCCGTTTCAATTTATCAACAATATGTTCACGGGCAGGCTTTTGATTTAACTCACCTAATTTTTGAATCACAATTTGTTTGAGGCTTTTCTTTAATTCTGCTTGCCAAGTTTTTGTTTTGACACGCGTGATAATTTCATCAAAAATTTGTTTCAGATATTCAGGTGTGTAATTATATTTTGGTGCAATCACGGAAAGTTGTTCTGGCGATTCGCCATCTAACCCATAACGGCGCACAAGAATTTGATAATACGTGTCTTTGCCTGCGTCATTGGTGAGGCGTTTATGAATCACTTCTAAAAATTGAGCAACAACACTTTCAAGATGTTTATCTCGCACAACTTCAATTTGTGCCTCTTCAAAACCAAGTTCGCGAAGCAATGAACTTAACTTTGTTTCATCACCATAAATGATAGAAAGCAATTCATTCAAACCTGTTAGTTGTGTTTTGAAATCCATGTTACCTCCAATATGTCATTGCGAGCCACGATGGTTGAGTAGCCCGAAGGGCGTATCGAAACTGAGTGGCGAAGCAATCTCTAAACAAAAAGTGGATTGCTTCGTCGTCTTGGTCTCGATACTTGCTTCGCTTTGCTCAGCAAACTCGACCAGCGCCTCCTCGCAATGACATTTACCTAACTCGGAAAAATCTTCTCAAACACTTCTGGACAATACTTCTGCACCATCTCTGACGAAATGCCATTCTCTTTACAAATCTCAGCGTACAAATCAACAGATGGGCGACGGATTCTTTTTTGCGTATCAACATCAAGCCCCCACAAGCCGAAGCGTTGAGTCCAGCCGCGTTCCCATTCAAAGTTATCAACTAATGACCAATGGAAATATCCCTTCACTTGCCAATTGAAATTGACAGCCCGCCACACTTGATGAAGATGTTGCACTAAATATCTTGGGCGAAGACGGTCGCTTGAATCTTCAACGCCGTTTTCAGTGATGATAATTGGTAAATTCGGATATGTTCTTTCAATCCATTTAATCGAATCAAAAATTCCTTCGGGGGTATTGGCATTAAATTTTGAATCACTTAAATCTGCATCTTCTGGATAGCCACTCGCAGAAAATAATTCTTTTCCTTTTGTAATATCAAACCAAACCGTATCAACAGAATAATAATTTAATCCGAAATAATCTTGTGTGCCTTTGGCTTCGGGAATATTTTGATTTCCCACTGGAGATTTCATCACGCCTGTCGAAATGGCAGATGGAAAACCCATATTGATTCCTTGATACCGAATGTTGCGCATCAAAATATCTAACGGAGACCATTTCACACGTGGCACCATCGGGCGATAATGCCAAGCATACCCAACTCTGGCTTCGGGTTGCAATTCATGAATCGCACGATACGCCGCCGCATGAGCGCGAATCATATTTCCTAAAACTCGCATTGCAAGTTTCAAATCATTTTTACCAGGTGGGAAAGCACCAACTTGATAACCAATCAACGCATAAATATTGGGTTCGTTAATCGTACACCACAAATTAACATATTCTTTCAAAGCATTTACTACTTTGCGAACATACTTTTCAAACAAAGAAACAATTTCATCATTTTCCCAGCCGCCCTTTTCTGTTACCCATAATGGGTCAGTGAAATGATGTAACGTTACTAATGCAGTCATATTGCGTTCTTTCAAGCCACGCAACATGGCACGATATTTTTCTAAAGCGTCTTCATCCCAAGAATCAGGCGTAGGTTGAATACGACTCCACTCCACTGAGAAGCGATGCGCGTTTTGTCCTGTTTCAACAGCACGGTCAAAATCTTCGCGCCAACGTCCACCCCACCAATCTGCCGCCAATCCAGATTTATGCACAGTCTTGCCCGCTTCTTCCCACGCGTGCCAATTGTTGTTGTTATTATTGCCTTCCACTTGATGTGAAGCCGTTGCTGTTCCCCACAAAAAACCTTTTGGAAAATGATACGTTGCTTGAGGCATAAGTCTCCTGTAAATTATGTCGCTGCGAGCGTTTGTTGCGAAGCAGTCTCCTGTTAATCAGGAGATTGCTTCGTCGGGAAGAGCAAGTGCCCTCCTCGCAACGACATATTATTTTCGATTTAGATATGCTAAGTATAAAGCCACAGACCCCGCCACTGCCGCATTCAATGATTCGATTTTACCTTTCATCGGAAGTTTCAACACGATGTCACATTTTTTTCTTGTGAGTTCATGCAGACCTTCACCCTCAGACCCTACGACTAAACCCAACGCGCCTCTGACGTGACGGGAATTTGATTCTATTTCCAACCCGCTTTGGTCTAACCCGACGACCCACACTTCATTATCTTTGAGCGCATCAATGGCTTGTGACAAATTTGATTTTGCAATCAACATGTGTTCACTCGCCCCAGAAGAAGCATTGACCACAGCAGGAGTCACCTCAACAGCTCTCGCCAGCGGAATAATAATTCCATGCACACCTACTGCTTCCGCAGTACGAATCAATGTGCCAAAGTTTTGCGGGTCTTGCAAAGAATCAAGAATCAAAATAAAAGGCAATTCATCTTTTGAGTTATCTAAAATTTCAACTACATCTGAATATGGATATTCCCCAACTTCCGCCATAATCCCTTGATTGTTTTGATGCACTTTATCTAACTTTGTTCTTGGCACACGATTGACTTTAATTTTCTGCTCTTTTGCCAAATTCAAAATCTCAGCCAATTTGCCTTTTTCTTGAACCCCTTCGGCAATTTCAATCGAGAAAATTTGTCTGCGCTTGGCGACAATAGCTTCGTATACTGCATTGCGGGAGTAGATGAGTTCTTTCATATATCCCCGATTTTACTTGATAAACCGTAGGTCACGTTTTCAACGTGACAAGATATTTAATAAAAAAGTCACGCTACAAGCGTGATCTACTTACAAATTACTAATTACGCATTACGAATAACGCCAACTCGTCCCATCTTTACTATCTTCAATCGTCACGCCTAACCCCTTCAATTCATCCCTTCAAAATCTCTTCAATTTCTTTCCATAAATCTTTTTCTAAAACTTCTGAAAAATCTGTCACCCATTTTTTTATCCTCTTCGTATCAATATCAGGGTTTTTATCAATAATGGTTCGAATATCTTCCAAGTCTTTTGGGCGATGAGCAACGGCTTTCATAATAATTAAATCTTCGGGTGTAGGCAAACGTACTGAAAGAGTTGAAAAGGATTTTTCGCTTGCCCTTTCTACTAGTTCTATTTCAAACGGCATAATGCCCATTGAAATATCAATTTCAATATCTGTGGGAGTATGAATTAATGGTAAGACTCGATTTCTTTTTGCAAACTCTTGTATGCCATTAACTCGAGTTTCAATATTTTCAGACTTTGCTGATTCAAGAAATTTTGGAACATCACTGATAGATAATAAAAAAACCGCATCTACATCAGCTGTAAAACGAGGTTTTCCTAAAAGACCAACAGCAACACCACCAATAATTACTCCTTGATAGTTATGTTTTTTCAACAAACGATTAAGAGATTCAATTGCGGCACGAAACGGTTCAATGTTTTTATCCAGTTTCATAATGTGCCTTTAATTTAGCCCAGCGTGCAAAAACTTCTATCTCACTTTCATCTCGTTCAATGTTCATCCCTGTTGAGATTGCAAAACGAACAATTGCATTTAGTTTTTGCCAATGTTCTTCTAAGGTCATGGCGCGTAATTCCTGACGTTCAAATTCCTCCACCTCTTTCCAACGTCCGCGCAGGTGATAGACCATTTCTTCTTTATTCATAAATTAATTATAGCATGTAAAAAAGTATATTAAGAAGTGACAGTCACCTTGAAGGTGACTGTCACTTTAGTTTTTGCCAAATTACGCATCTCGAATTACGAATAACGCCACGTCGTTCCATCTTTACTATCTTCAATCGTCACACCCATCTCTTTCAATTGATCACGGATTTCATCGGAGCGTTTCCAATTTTTTTGCTTGCGGGCTTCATTGCGTTCTGCAATCAAAGCATTGACTTCGGCATCTTTTTCGCTTGAGCCTTGTTTATCTTCTAGTTTTAATCCAAGCACGTTTGTTAATTCTTTGAAAGCCTCTTGTGCTGGTTTAAGTTGTTCGTTGGTTGCGCCATTATCGCGTGCGGTATTAATCGCTTTGACCAATTCAAATAACGCGGCAACTGCACCTGCGGTGTTGAAGTCATTGTCCATGGCTTCGGTGAAATTCTTTTTAGCAGATTCAATGGATGCAGACAATGAATCAGAGTTGTATCCGCTTGCCGAAGCAGAAGCAGGTTTGAGCGCGGATTTGAGGCGCTCGACATTTCGTTCTGCGGCATCAAGTGTTTCGTCATTGAACATCAATGGCGCACGATAAGTTCCATTCAAAACCAACATTCGCATTACATCAGCAGAGCGTGTGGATAAAAATTCTTTGATTGAAACAATGTTGCCCAAAGACTTTGACATTTTTTCGCCACCGAGTTGTAACATGCCGTTGTGAATCCAATAGCGCGAAAATTCTTTACCTGTATAACTTTCGGTTTGAGCAATTTCATTTTCGTGATGCGGAAAAATTAAATCATTGCCGCCGCCGTGAATATCAATCTGTTCGCCGAGTTCAGCAAGATTCATTGCCGAACATTCGATGTGCCAACCCGGGCGACCTTTGCCCCAGGGACTTTCCCAAAAAATTTCTCCATCTTTCGCGGCTTTCCACAAAGCGAAATCCATTGGATGTTCTTTTTGCTCACCGACTTCAATGCGTGCGCCTGCTTGCATATCATCGAGTTTGCGGTTTGATAATCTGCCATAATCTTCATCTTTGGTGACGCGGAAATACACATCGCCATTTTCAGCGGCGTAAGCATAACCTTTTTGAATGAGACCTTCGATGAATTTGATAATGAGTGGCATGGTTTTGCTCACTTGCGGAGTTGCCGTTGCAGGAAGCACATTGAGATTTTTTAAATCATTGGCATAATCATCAATATATCGTTGTGAAAGTTTAAGAGGTTCTTCGCCAAGTTGTTTGGCGCGATTGATAATTTTGTCATCTACATCTGTGTAGTTCATTACAAACTTGACTTCATAATTTTTGTAAATGAGATAACGACGAATGATGTCAAACACAATCGCAGACATAGCATGACCGACATGTGCGTCATTATAGACTGTGACTCCGCAGACATATATTTTTACAAGGTTTGGTTCGAGCGTTTGAAATTCTTCTGTCTTGCGGGTGAGTGTATTGTAAATTTTTAGCATGAGTACCTTTAATTAAACACAAAGGACACGAAGGTCACAAAGGTTTTAAGTATGTCACCCTGAGCCAAAGCCCTGAACGACGTGAAGGGGCTAGCGAAGGGTCTCTTAGATTATCGTAGAGATTCTTCACCGCAAAGAACAAGAACGCGGCTCAGAATGACAAGCGAAAGTCTATGAAATTATAAAACAAAACAGGGCGTATTTTACACCCTGTTCACTAATTACTATTTACCAATTACCTAATTTACTTATTGTTTTTATTTCTCTTCGCCTGTTCTTCATCCACTCGACCGAAAATCATTTTGCCAGCGGCGGTTTGCAAAACTTTTGTAATGTTCACTTCCATATATTCGCCAATGTAATCTTTACCATTTTCGACAACGACCATCGTGCCGTCTTCCATGTACCCCACACCTTGACCTTGTTCTTTACCTTCTTGCATAATGTTGATTCGCAAGCCTTCGCCCGGCAAAACAACTGATTTGACGGCGTTCGCCAATTCGTTGATGTTCAAGACAGTCACACCTTGTAACTCAGCAATGCGGTTTAAATTATAGTCATTGGTTAATACTGGGCTTTTCAATTGTTTGCCAAGCACAATTAATTTATCATCCACTTCACGCACGCCATCTACATTAATATCAGATATTCTCACTAACACGTTAGGCAATTTTTGTAGTTCTGCTAAAACTTCCATGCCACGCCTGCCACGTTGGCGACGCTGACCGTCCGGGGAGTCGGCGATGTATTGCAACTCATTCAACACGAAGCGCGGAATCAGAAGCGTACCGGGTAAAAATCCAGTTTTGGCAATATCCGCCACACGTCCATCAATAATCACGCTGGTATCTAAAAGAATGTTGCGATTCAAATTACTCCACGAGGAAGAACTGCCGCCTTCGCCGCGTCCACTTAACGCGCCGAGCAAACCCATAATGTCACCTTGTCGCATCACAAAAAGCGAAACACCAAAATATGCAAATATCAATACACCAATAAACGGAAGAATTTCACCAAATGGTGCGGGCAACATCGAAAGTGGAAATGCCAACAAAGCCGCAATTAATAAACCAACCACTAAACCAGTTAAACCTGCAAACAAACTTTCTGCGGCGAGCCTGCCGAGCATAGAACGCAATGTACGCGCTGGGCGCGTGGTAAAGTATGGTGTCAGAATTAACCCAGCAAGTGCACCCACCAAACCAAATGTAAGTGTAGTCGTTGCGGCAGATTCTGGTGTAAAACGCGAGATGTCAAATCCCCAATATCCACCTGCTATCCCCAACACAAACATCCCGATAATTCGCAAAATAAATTCAAAACTCATGAATAACTCCTAAAACATAAATGATTTATCATCATAGCACGGCTGATAACGCAAGTCAAATTGATTTAGCATTATTAATAAAATTGTTATAATCCGAAAGTACTAAAAACAAAAATGAACCTTTACGATTCTCTTAACCGCCCCTTACGCGATTTGCGAATTTCTGTAACCGACCGTTGCAATTTTCGTTGTGTGTATTGTATGCCCAAAGAAGTGTTTGGGTCAGATTATCCATATCTTAAACGTGAACAAATTCTAACCTTTGAAGAAATTACAAGGCTAGCAAAAATATTTTCAAAACACGGCGTGAAAAAGATTCGATTAACGGGTGGCGAACCTTTGATTCGCAAAGGCATTGTGGATTTAGTTGCCATGCTCGCCTCAATCCCTAGCCTCGACCTGACTCTGACCACCAACGGTGCGCTTCTCTCCAAACTGGCACTGCCATTGAAAACCGCTGGCTTGAAGCGTGTCACTGTCAGTTTAGATTCGCTAGACGATGAAATTTTCAAAGCCATGAATGACGTAGATTATCCCGTTCAAAAAGTGATTGAAGGTATGGATGCCGCCGCTGAAGTTGGATTAACTCCCATTAAAGTAAATATGGTTGTCAAACGCGGAGTTAATGAACAAAGCATTTTACCAATGGCGAGATTTTTCCGTGAAAAAGGTTATATCTTACGCTTTATCGAATACATGGATGTTGGTCATAGCAACGGCTGGCGCATGGATGATGTTTTTTCATCAAAAGAAATTATCAATATGATTAATCAAGAAATGCCAATAGAACCTGTTGACCCGAATTATCAAGGTGAAGTGGCTGAACGTTGGCGATATAAAGATGGCAGTGCCGAAGTTGGTTTCATTTCATCCGTCACCCAAGCATTTTGTGGAACTTGTAATCGAGCGCGTTTGTCTGCCGAAGGAAAGTTATATACCTGCTTGTTTGCCATCAAAGGGTATGATTTCAAAGAATTACTTCGCTCTGGCGCAACAGATGATGAAATATCAGAAAAAATTTCTCAAGTATGGCACAAACGCGCCGACCGTTATTCTGAAATAAGAAGTGAAAATACCATTCCACTTCCGAAAGTTGAAATGTCTCACATTGGTGGATAATACATAATGAAAAAAATCAAAGCCATTCTCTTCGACCTTGACGGCACATTACGCATTAATTCTCCATCAGGTGGGCAAGTGTTAGTAGAATATTTACAAACGCTGAATTTAACTTTTTCGCAAGAACAAATTTTATTTGCTGAGCGTTGGGAGCATTTTTATTTTGCGAACTCGCCACAAATTTTGCAAGATGCTCAAACTTTCAAAGACGATAACAAAGGCTTTTGGGTCAATTATTCAAAACGCAGATTAATGGCATTGAAGTTATCCGAATCTCATGCACATGAGTTGGCTCCGCAGATTTCTGAGTATATGAGCGAAGCCTATAAACCACAAACCTTTGTACCAAATGAAATACCAAATGTATTATCAATGTTAAAAGAAGCAGGTTATCTTTTGGCTGTGGTTTCAAATCGCGAAACACCATTTCATAATGAATTAGAAGAATTGAATCTCACTTCATATTTTGATTTTGTGCTTGCGGCTGGTGAAGTAGGTGTATATAAACCAGATGCCAGAGTGTTTCATCATGCTTTGCAAATTTCCAAAACACAGGCGGATGAAACGATGTATATCGGTGATAACTACTTCGCCGATATTGTCGGTTCAAATAGTGCAGGTCTGGTTCCTGTATTATATGACCCCACAAATTTATTCCCTGAAGCACCAGATTGTCATACCATCCAATCGTTTAATCAATTGCATAATTTGTTGAAATAAAAAGACGGTGTATAGACCACCGTCTTTTGCTAAATGCTAAACGCCAATCGCCAACCCCTACTTATGCCCATTCTTGTGGAACACTTCTTTCAATGTCTCGCCTAATCTTGTAATGCCTTCTCGAATCACATCAGGTGATGAATACGAGAAATTAATTCGCATCGTATTATTCTTTCCACCATCAGGGTGGAAAGAACCGCCCGGCACAAAGGCTACTTTCTTTTGAATCGCCATTTTCAAAATCTCAGCCGCATCTACACCTTGCGGAAGAATTCCCCACAAAAACATGCCACCTAATGGTTTCTTCCAACTCATTTCAGTTGGGAAAATTTCTTCCATTATTTCAAGCATCACATCTCTTCGTTCTTTATAAACCGAGCGAATCACTTTGACATGCTCATCTAAAAATCCGCCTTTGGCAACTTCATACGCCACTTGTTGATTAAACGTCGAAGTATGCAAATCGGAGGCTTGTTTTGCCATCACCAGTTTCTGAATCACATTCGGAGGAGCGATTACCCAAGCGAGTCTCAAGCCCGGTGCAAGCAATTTCGAAAAGGTACTTAAATAAATCACATTGCCTGAATATTCTCCATCTGTATCATTTCGATATTGATTATCCAACATTACAACAGAAGGAATATGCTCACCTTCATATCGTAATTGACCATACGGGTCATCTTCAATAATTGGCACGCCGTATTGGTCAGCCAAAAGAATCAAACGCTTGCGGCGTTCAAGGCTAAGAGTCGAGCCAGAAGGGTTTTGAAAGTTCGGGAGAACATATATAAATTTCGGTCCAACACGAAGCGCTTCTTCCAAATAATCAGTATTCATGCCATGTTCATCAGCAGGCACAGTGATATATTGTGCGCCATACGCACTCCACGCTTGTAACGCACCTAAATAAGTTGGCGACTCTACAACAATATGGTCGCCACGATTGATAAACAATCTTCCAATAAAATCCAATGCTTGTTGCGAACCTGATGTAATCAAAATATTATCCGCCGTTACTGGCACACTAAAACGGCTGTTATGTCGCGCAATCATTTCGCGCAACGGCGTATACCCTTCCGATGTTCCATATTGCAATGCTTGCGCCCCACGTTCATTCAAAACAAAATTACATGCTTGCTGAAATTCTTTAATCGGAAACACTTCTGGTGCAGGCAAACCACCTGCAAACGAAATCATATCGGGCTGTTCAGTTAACTTCAACAACTCACGAATTTCAGATGTCTTCGCTTTTTGTGCGCGATGGGCGTAACGATATTCCCAAGGTGTTTTCAGCATTGATACTCCTCAAATAAAAAAACCTGACAGGTACGTTGATACCCATCAGGTCAACTGATTGATTACAAAAGTAAACCCAAAAGCAATGCCAAATTTTTATTCATGGCATTTCTAATCTTACCCTATTTTGTAGAGGATGCAACTTAAAAATTAATTTTGTAAATGAGATGAAAACCCGCTTCACACTTGACCTCAAGTTGATTCTGTTTCACCTACATTTTCTTTACCCCATCATCGCGCGGGGATAAATCCCACGCGCTACTTTACAAAGCCCGCTAAAGCGGACTCGATTAAACCTTTGTGACCTTAGTGTCCTTTGTGTTTAAGAACTTACCCAAACACCGCAATCACCATCACCCCTGCAAACACAATCACTGACCCAACCAAACGAATCCCACCCATCTCTTCTTTCAAAAATCTCCAACCTAAAAATGCCCCAATCACAGCACTGACTTCACGAATCGCACCTGAATAACTTAATGGCGCAATAGTGTAAGCAAACAATGCGAGCATATATGCTACCAAACCCAACACGCCGCCTATCAGCAAATATCCGCGATAATTTTTCCACACGCGCTTAAATGCTTCAATGCCATATCTGTTTGTTAAGTAAGGCGTGGTCACAAACGGAATCATCACAAACATAGACAATCCATACGGCAAGGCAGGCGTTTGCTTTACAGCAATTCCATCAATGAATGTATACATTGAAATTACTAATGCAACTGACAACGCTGTTAAGATTCCTCTCAAATGTGGTTTCTGACCTTTATTTTGTAATAATGTTGTTGCCCCAATTAAAATAATTCCGCCTGTAATCATGGCTAAACCAATATACCCGCCAACCGTTAATTGCTCGCGCACAAAAATCGCAGACCATAACACTAGCAAAGCAGGTGCCGCTCCGCGTGCAATCGGATACACCAATGAAAAATCATGGTCGGTATAAGCGATACAAAGCAAAATAAAATAAATGGCTTCTAATAGCATACTGATAATTGCAAACAACCACATTTCTTTTGGTGGCAAGCCTGAGTAAAAAATCAAAAAGAAAGAAAGTATCCCGCTTAAAATTACTTGCCAGCCCATTGCAATATATTTTTCTTCTGAACTTTTAAGTAAAAAATTCCACAAAGCGTGCATCGTTGCGGACAAGAAAAGTAAAACCAAAGCAAAAATTGGCATAAAGTTATATCCTCACAGCGCGCACGAGTATAACGTAAATCGTTTACAATTTCCCTATGAAAAAACCGAGCGTGTTCTTTGAAAATAATCAAATCAAAATTATCAATGATGATGTCATCACTACAAAGTTGGTCGAAAACGAAAGCATTGACCTAATTGTTACATCGCCTCCTTATAACGTTGATATTGCTTACAATTCCCATAAAGATGACTTATCTTATGCGGATTATCTTGAGTTCAGTGAAAAATGGATGTCTCGTTGTTTTGACTGGCTCAAAGACGATGGGCGTTTTTGTTTGAACGTTCCACTCGATAAAAATAAAGGTGGTCAACAAAGCGTTGGCGCAGATATTACAACGATAGCAAAACAAATCGGCTTTCAATATCATTCCACAGTGATTTGGAATGAAGGCAATATATCTCGAAGAACAGCATGGGGTTCATGGAAGAGCGCATCAGCACCATTCGTCATTGCACCTGTAGAATTGATTTTGATTTTGTATAAAAAGAATTGGAAAAAAACTAGCGGAAGCAAAATCTCAGACATTGAACGTGATGAATTCATGGAATGGACCAACGGCGTGTGGACGTTCAACGGCGAAAGCAAAAAAAAGGTCGGTCATCCAGCACCATTTCCACTTGAGTTGCCGAGGCGTTGTATCAAACTATTTAGTTATGTCGAAGATACCATCCTAGACCCATTCAGCGGAAGCGGTTCAACAATCATATCAGCCGCATTAAATCAACGAAAAGGCGTGGGGATAGATATTGATAAAAAATATTGCATGCTTTCTAAAAAACGAGCCGTTGATTTGACATCTGCTTTACAAAAAGATTAAGAACCCGCATGTGACATTGACCTGAAAAACTTATGCTTATCACCCGCCTCACTCTTTTGACCTCCAACCTGTTTGCTCAAAAAGAATTTTATACTTCACTGCTAGCCTTGCCTGCTCAACTTGATGGCGACTCATTACACATTCAAGCAGGCAAAACGCAATTGATTTTCAAAGAACAAAATGATTTTGATGGAGCGTATCATTTCTGTTTTAACATCCCCGAAAATAAATTTAATGAATGTAAACAATGGACTTCAACCAAAATCCCTTTACTAAAAGATGAAAAAGGCAATGATGAATTTACAGGCGATGCATGGAATTCATCTTCCATTTATTTCAAAGATTCAGCAGGCAATATTTTGGAGTTTATTGCCCGTCACGACCAAAAGAATGCAACCAATGAGTCATTCAATAGTAAACATATTTTACAAGTTAGCGAAATTGGATTGCCTTCACAAGATGTGATTTCGTTTGCAAAAGATTTATGTTCAACATTTGGCGTAGATGTTTACAGACAAGAGTTCAACGAAAACTTCACCCCGATTGGTGACGAGGAAGGTTTGCTGATTTTGCCTGTTGAAAACCGCATTTGGTATCCAAATTCTGGTGTGCCTGCTAGGCTCTTGTCAGTTTCTCTAAAAATTGAGACTAGTAGAGGAGGGTTTGTAATTAATGGGTTTCCTTATGAGGTAAACAAAATTTAAACAAAATATCTTGCAAATTTGTAAGGTATTAACTTGTCCTTACAAATTTGTAAAACACATGTTAATCCAAATCCATATAATTACTATTGTCAATTGCAGTGGTTGAAAGCCATTTTTATTTTGTGGGGAAATCATGCTTTAGCCATCAGCCTAAATATCATTAGATTTTGAAGCCCGTTTTGAAGCCTATCTTTAGGTATTTTTGGTAATTAGTTTCCCAATACATTTATCGGTTCGTTCTAGTCAAGGAAGCCACTTTGTTTTTCATCAATCAAATAACCAGTCTCCTGCCCTCATCCTACTCACTTTTCGACCAGGCATCTGCAATGGTAGTGATTATCACGTCGCTTGCGATTAGTGGCGCGATGGTTTTGTTGGTTGTGTATTGGCTGGTGACGAAAAGTTTTGAAACCATAAAAACAATTTTTGCTATGCTCGGAATCATGCTGGGGCTAGCAGGATGCGTTTGGTTAGCACTTAACAGTCAGGTCAGAATAGCGGCGTGGATTTTAATCGCATTGATGTTGTTATTAAATTTAGCAAACATGCTCGGTTATGGAATCGCCACATCAGCATCGGCGGCATATCTTATTCCAATTTTGTTGGCAATGTTTTGTATCGGAACAACTGCTGGATATGGTATTGCTTTTTTGGGTTGTGCGGCTGTTTTTATAATTGCATTTTTACAATCAAAAGAAAAAATAAAAACGTTTCTTCCTTATCAAGTTTCACATCTTACATTTGATGCACCTGTATTAAGTTTAGTTTATGTCTTAATTACATTTATCACTGGGAGTTGGATTACTCCTCTCAAAGAATTCCTCTTTAAGTAGAGGGGAATTATTAATTTAATTTCCTATATCAATTTCATTGAAGCCAAAGGAAAACATGATTTCATTAACAGAATTTCTCAAATTATCTACACCAGAAGTTGCAAAACTTGTTAAAGCAAGTGGTTCAAAAGTGGTTGTCTTTCCGATTAATGGAACCAGACGTTGGTTCATGTTGGAACATGGAAATAAAAAATTTGATAACCCTATTGAAGCATACACCGATATTGTCATCAAAAAACATATTGAACTTTACAAATTATTTTTTGACCATGGTGTCGATACGTTAATTACACCTGTCATCGGTGCGGAAGTGTTAGAAACACGCGATGACTATATGGAAAAAATTGGTGCCGAAGGTTTGGCAAGCATTGCCACACGTGCTGACTTTTTATCTTTTTATGAAGAAAGCAATGTGCGCGTTCGTTTTTATGGAGATTATCGCAATGCGTTAACAAAAACACCGTATGAAAACATTGTGCAGTTGTTTGATGAGTTAACTAAAAAAACGCTTCATCATCAACGCGCAAGATTATTTTTTGGAGTCTTTGCAGATGAACGCAAAGCCGATGAACAAACTGCCAAAACAGCAGTGGATTATTTTCAAAAGAAAGGCGAGGTGCCATCCAGAAATACGATTGTCGAAAATTATTATGGTGAATATGTTGAAAAAGCCGATATTTTTATCGGTTTCGACCGCCTGTCTGTATTTGATTATCCATTCTTAAGATGGGGCGGCGAAGATTTGTACTTCACAATTGCACCGTCATTGTATATGAATGAAAAGCAATTACGCTCTATTTTGTACGACCATTTATATACAAGACGAGCAGAAGAGCCAGATTATCTCGCTCTGCAACCTGAAACATTTGCAGAGTTAAAGAATTTTTATCAAACCCATCAAGATACTGTGCTAGGCACAGGAAATTTGAAATCGGATATCTGGCTTCCATCTATCTGACCAACATCATAGAAGAAAGAAAACATCATGAACACAATCATCAACGACCTCATTGAAAACATCGGACCGGGCAAAATGCCCAGCACAGCATACGACACTGCTTGGGGTGCAAGGTTGTCAGAATTAGAGCCTTCGCTTGCAGAAGGTGCCTTAGATTGGTTAAATACGCATCAACTTTCAGATGGGTCTTGGGGTGCAGAATTTCCAATCAACTATTACGACCGCGTTATCTCTACGTTATCCGCCATGATTGCGTTGACAAAACATAATCCTACTCTTAACAAGAAGCAAGTAGAACGTGGCGTAAAAGCCTTAGAAAATATTGTTAATGGCGTAACCAAAGATGTGCTAAATGATTCCAACAAAGTAACAATTGGGTTTGAAATGCTCATCCCGACCTTAGTCGCTGAAGCGCAATCTTTGGGCATTATCAAACAACACGGAGATAAAATCTTAAACTCGTTAGATGAATTACGAAAATTGAAACTTTCTAAAATCAAAGGAAGTTTAATCAACCGCAAAACCACAATGGCGTTCTCTGCTGAAATTGCTGGTGAAGATGGTTTGCATATGCTCGATATTGAAAATTTGCAAGAACCAAATGGCTCTATTGGTCACAGCCCATCAGCAACTGCGTATTATTCTTTGTATGTGAATCCAAACAATCAACGCGCGTTTGAATATCTTGCAAATAATGTCAAAGAAGATGGTGGCTTCCCAAATGTTGCTTCTTTTGATGCGTTTGAAATTTCGTGGACGTTATGGAATCTAAAAATGATACCTGATTTTGAAGCCACGCCTCACATTACGCGTCTGCTTGATACGCTTTCGGATGCTTGGATACCTAACCTCGGCATTGGGTTTGCTACACAATACTCCGTCAAAGATAGCGACATGACCAGTTTGGTGTTCGATACACTCTATCAATACGGTTATAAAAAAGATGTTGAAAGCATTTTAGGGTATGAAGAAGAAGAATATTTCCGATGCTATCCATTAGAAGCGAACACATCTATTAGTGCAAACATTCATGTGGTAGGTGCGTTGCGACAAGCAGGTTATAAAAGCGAACATCCATCTGTGCAAAAAGCACTTGGCTTTTTGAAACGAGTCAAAGGCAATAGCAAGTTTTGGTTAGATAAATGGCATTCCTCGCCATATTACACCACCTGCCATGCCATCATTGCTTGTGCAGGCTATGACAATGACTTAGTAACCGATTCTGTAGATTGGCTACTCGCCAGCCAACACCCCGATGGTGCTTGGGGCACTTACATGGGCACCGCCGAAGAGACCGCTTATGCAATGCAAGCGTTATGGGTGTGGAACCAAAGCGCAGGTAGAATTGACAGCAAGGTCATTAAGAAAGGAGTCGAGTGGCTTGAAGCAAATTCACACAAGCCTTATCCCCCGTTATGGATTGGGAAATGCCTGTATAGCCCGCAGATTGTGATTCGCTCGGCTGTGGCAAGTGCTTTAACGCTCGGAAAACAAATTTGAAAACCATAACTACTTGGATTCAAAATTTCATCGAAGTTTCATCGCCTGACCCAGATGATGCCCGTAGAAGAAGAAATCTCAACATCATCATTCTGGGAATGGCGGTGTTGCTAATTATTCAGATTCCTATCTCGCTCTTCAACTTAAATAATATTGACCCGCAAGATAACTTGTTTATCGGTCTGGCTAGTATTTTCATGCTCCTTAGCATGACGGGAATTTATTGGCTGAATCGTACACGAGAAGGAAGTTTATCTTCTTATATTTTTCTAGGCGTTGTGATGCTGGTCGTTAGTTTCAGCGACACGCCACAACAAATTGCCAATGGACGTTCATTATTTGTGTTTATGATTCCGATTGTAATGGCGAGTTTAATCTTGCAGGCAACCTCTACTTTTTTATTTGCCACATTAGGTTCAATCATCATTTACATCTTCGCGATTTCAATCAACGAATCGCCAAATGTGACCGCCATGTTAAGTTATTTTCTGGTGGCATTAATCTCTTGGATGTCATCCAGCGGTTTGCAATCAGCGCTTAAAGATTTGCGTACGATTAATACCAACCTCGACAAAATTGTTATTGAACGTACGAATGAACTCGCAGATGCCTTAACCCGTGAACGCATTGAATCAGGTCGTAACCAAGCCATTCTTAATTCAATTGCAGATGGCGTAATTGTGTTTGATAAACAACATGTTGCTACATTGGCAAACCCTGCTTTGAGTCAACTTACTGAAATTCCACTACAAACCCTACATGGAATCTCGTTAGATAATTTTGTTCAATTAAGAAATATTCCCCAAACCAGTCAGCAATCTATCAAAAGATTGATTCAAAAATCAGAGCATTCAGAAATTACGCCACGTGTGGAATGGGGTGATAAAGTGCTCTCAGCTAGCGTTGCAGATGTGCATGATTCTCAAACGCATGAAACGATTGGTTCTGTGGCTGTGTTCCGTGATATTACACAAGAAGCACAAGTTGAAAAAATGAAAGATAACTTTGTGGCGGTTGTTTCACATGAATTGAGAACGCCATTGAATGCGATTATGGGTCATGCGGAAATTTTGAAAGAAGAAGTTCATGGTCCTTTGAATGAGAAGCAATTGTCAGTGACGCAACGGGTGATGGTGAATGTTTCTCGTTTGCTTAGCATGGTTGGTGATTTGTTAAACGAAGCACAAATCCGTGCAGGTAAATTGACCGTGAGACCAGAAGCGATTAAGACAGCTTCTCTCTTAGAAAATTTGCGTGTTGCCATGGATAAAGCAGTGACCGATAAAGGCTTGGAATTTATCACAACCATTGGTGATGAGATGCCTGAGGAGTTAATCGGTGACTCGCAACGCTTACAGCAAATTATGATTAACCTCACCAGCAATGCGCTTAAGTTTACAGAGATGGGCTCGATTACAGTCTCTTTGAATCGTGTTGGGAAAGAGCATTGGAAGATTGAGGTTAAAGATACAGGTGTGGGGATACCAGAAAACGAACTCCCCTTCGTGTTTGATGCGTTTCGTCAGGCAAACAATTTGGAATTTACCACTCGTCAATATGGCGGGATTGGTTTAGGTTTATCCATCGTAAAACAGTTAGTAGAATTAATGAATGGTGAAATTCAAGTAACCAGTGGGGTTGGAAAAGGCAGTACGTTTACAGTCGTGTTACCTCTACTCAAAGAAATGAAAGGTGCATAATGACAGAAAATTTAGCATTGATAATTGAAGACGATGAAGACCTCTCTGATATTTTTACCAACGCGCTTCACGCCGCGGGCTATAAGGTAGAAGCAATTTTAGATGGCAAAGTTGCCGAAGAACGTTTGACTCAAGTGGTGCCGAAAATTATTTTGCTTGATATGCACTTGCCGCATGTCAATGGAGCAACTTTGTTAAAACAAATTCATGCTAACGATAAATTAAAAAATTCACGCATTATTATTGCCACTGCAGATAGTGTGCAAGCAGAATTTTATCGAGGCATGGCAAGCATTGTATTGGTGAAACCCATCTCTTTTGCGCAATTACGAGACCTTACATCTAGATTCTTAAATGCTTAATAAAAACATATCGTCATTGCGAGCGAATGAAATGAGCGAAGCAATCTCCAACACATTCATAAGATTGCTTCGTCGTGCATTTGCCGTTTGAGGCTCGTGCTCCTCGCAATGACGAATTGGTTTATAGGTTTTAAATCTATATACTTGTGAATACTTCCTTTTACATTGCCAACACCTGCATTGTAATTATTGTCTCTTGGTTGAACTATCATCGGCATTCCATGTTTAGGTGACATGGTAAGACCAATATGCGGAATCACATTCGCGTTTGAGGATAATTCGAGGCGGAATTTTTGAAAAACCATGGCAATAATAATTGGGATTTCCATAAGAGCCAGTGGCATTCCAACACAAGAACGAATGCCTGTACTGAATGGGATGTATTCATAAGCAGTGGGGTTGATAGTCTCCCAACGTTCAGGAATAAATTGATGGGGATTTTCATAGATAGATGAATCGCGATGTGTATGAAACGCACTGAAAACAACTTCTGTGCCAACGGGTAATTCATAACCACCAACTTCTACAGGTTCTGCAACCATACGCGCACTCAAAGGAGCAGGTGGCATTAACCTTAAACTTTCTTTTACGATTGCATCTAAGTAAGGCATTGCTTTCAGATGGTCAATACTTGGGGGAGCAGAACCAAGTACGCGGTCAATTTCGAGGCGCAGTTTTTCCATCACATGTGGATGTTGAGAAAGTAAAAAGAAAGTCCATGCTAAGGCGTTGGAACTGGTTTCATGTCCCGCTGTAAAAAAGATAGCACTATGCCCAACAATTTCATCATCTGTAAATGCAGGCTCCCCATTTTCATCTTTTGCAGAAAGCATTAACGAAAGCACATCTACATTTTTTTCAGAAGTCGGACGGATTTGATTGATGATGTTGCGGACTATTGAATCCAACTCATGTGAAATATTTACAAAGCGATGATACGGCAAGCCGGGGATATCAGATTGAAATAACAAAACACCGGGTGAGACTGCTAACTTTATCCACGTTTGAATCAATTCACCAAATGCTTGGCTTTCTTTCAGCGCATTCAAACCAAACAAACATTGCGCCACAATTTGCAAAGTTAAATTCATCATCTCGCGCCAAATATCAATTTGTTCGCCAACTTTCCAATTATCTAATTTTTGATTTGTAATTCGCACAATATCATCACAATAGATGTTGAGTCGTTGCTTGTGAAAAGCAGGCATGATTAAACGCCTCTGACGACGGTGGGTCTCGCCATTTAATCCAAACAAGCCGATGCTTAACTTTTGCAGGACTCGTCGCCGAGCATCTACTTCTCCATACGGAAACAATGTGCTTAAGATTGAACCCGAATGAAAGACATCTGAATTTGACATGAGCTGATGATTGTATTTTGAACCAAACACAAACAAGGTGTGATGTTTACCCGCACCTGAAAAAAATAAATGTGGATTCCCTCCGCGAGAGATTGTTAATACATCTCCATATTCTTTATGCAAATCAGTGAGCGCATTGAGCGGGTCTGAGAACATGCCTGCTACATTCCCCAACCAGCCAACGATTGGTTTTGGTTCTAAGCCCGGAACGTCTTTGATACTTTTTGCCATAATGTTTTCTCCGTTGATGATGATGGCTATTATAAAATCATTATTAAGATATGGGTTTGGTAATTTGGAATCAGTATAACTATATTCAAAAAGACCCCTGAATTCAGAGGTCTTTTCTTATAAATCTTCTGGCTTTAATCCAGTTACTTTTGCTATTCTAGCCAACATTTTGGGACCAACTTCTACCCCATCATGAAACGCAAAGACAACATCTTGCCAGCCTTTTCTTTCAAGAATTTTATGCGAGCCTGTTTGACGTTTTACGCGCCAGCCAATTTTTTCTAAAGCCGCGAGTAAACGTTTGGCTTTAATAGATTTCCAGTTACTCATGCAGGCGAAAATGAAAACATCAATGTAGGAATCGCTTCACCGTTTTCAAGTCGATCTGCTACAACACGCAAGGCTAATGCTTGTGCATGAGCCACTGCATCATCTACATCTTCACCATACACCATTACGCCAGGTAACTCTTTAACTTCTGCTAACCAGCGTCCATCTTCTTCTTGTTCATATTCAACTGTAAAATTCATCACAGCCTGCCTTTCGATTAATGAATTATACCTTGTTCACTTCTTTTTCTTCTTGACTGGCTTGCTCTTCTTAGCAGGTTTCGCTTTTGCTTTCTTTACTGGCTTAGAAACCTTCTTCACAGGTGCAGATTTTTTAACAACCTTCTTCTCTTTCTTCTTTCCTTCTTTCTTTACAGCCTTTCCTCTTTCCTGTTTCTTCTTACTCTCCACTCTCGGAACGCCAACAATATATCTCTCCAACTCCCAACCCACATTGATTCCTGTAATCACAGCACCATCTTTTACTTCCACAACCAAATCACCTTTGGAAGCGGCGCGTTTTCTTAAACTTGCTTCATCTAACCTTGCAGATTTTGGCGCGCCTTTGCTCAAATGAATCGTAGCCACATGATTCGCTTTTCCACTGACCAAGCCAAATAAAGTTACTTTATTTGGCAAGTCCCATGCGACCACACCTTTGCCATAACGTCCTTGAATTGGGAATTCTTTGACATCTACACGTTTGGCTTTGCCATCACTGGCGAGGAAGAATAAATCACCATCGGTTGGCAAAATTTCCATACCAACGGCTTCATCTTTATCATCCAACTTGATGGCATTCACACCAGCGGCGACGAGTCCCATTGGACGAACATCATCTTCTTTGAATCGAATCGCCATGCCAGAAGCAGTTGCTAACAAAATTTCTTTCTTTTTACCGTCCGTGATTCCAATCCAGCCTAATCTATCACCTTCATTGACTCTGACTAATGTAAATGTTTGTGATGAAGGACCTGGCAATTCAGAAATCAAACTTTTCTTCACCATGCCAAAACGAGTCATTGTCACTACACAAACTTCTTCACCTAATGATGATTTATTCGCAGGCAATGCAAACACAGCCGCAAGTCCGTCATTTTCACTTAATGGTGAAACTTTGTAATATGCCGAACCTTGACTCAACTTTTTCGTTTCAGGAATCAAATGTGCGGCAACCGCAGCGGCTTTGCCAAGTTTGCTCACAAAATAAACTGTATCGGTTGTAGAGGCTTTCACTAAAAATCTTGGTGCATCATTGCCTGAATGGCGTGGTTGTTTATCATCGGCAGTTCTTGAAACCAAACCATCATCCGTCACACCAATCCACACCGTTTGTTGTGGCAACACAGATGATGTCGTGAGTGCATGTGTAGCCTTCGTGCCTTCTTTCAAATTCACAATTTGTGTGCGGCGTTTATCACCATACGCGGCTTTCACTTTCGTCAATTCATCTGCCACCACACCACGCATCAACTTTGGTGATTTCAATAACGTCGTCAATTCTTTAATCAACGCGCTGACTTCTTTATATTCCGTTTCAATTTTCTTTCGTTCCAATGCCGCGAGTCTGCGTAATTGCATATCTAAAATTGCTGTGGCTTGCAACTCGGATAATTTATATTGCTTCATCAACTTTGCACGCGCCGTTTCAACATCGGATGATGAACGAATTAATTCAATAATCTTATCTAGATTTTTTAATGCGACCAAATAACCTTCGAGGATATGCGCTCTGGCTTTTGCTTTTTCTAAATCAAATTCCGCCCGCCTCTTGACTACCGTCAGCCTGTGTTCTACATAGACGCGTAATGCCTGCTTGAGAGTTAAGGTGCGTGGTTCACCATCAACCAATGCCAACAAGTTAATACTGAATGTTGTTTGCATGGGTGTGCGTTTGTATAAATCACGCAATACAATTTCTGGGTTTGCATTCTTCGTCAACTCAACGACAATGCGCATGCCTTGTCTATCAGATTCATCTCTTAAGTCTGATAAGCCTTCAATGTTGCCATCGCGTGCAAGTTCAGCGATACGTTCAATCAAGCTAGATTTATTAACTGTATAAGGCAATTCAGAAACGATGATTCTGTTTTTACCTCGTTCCATTTCTTCTACATGCGCTTTGGCTTGCACGGTCACTTTGCCACGTCCAGAACCATAAGCATGTTCAATGCTATCTTCGCCTTTTTCTTGGATGATTAATCCACCCGTTGGGAAATCTGGTCCTTGCACGAACTTCATCAATTGCTCAACATCAA
>JAEURH010000179.1 GCA_016789365.1 Anaerolineales bacterium | reverse complement strand
TTCATCAAGTGTGAAGCGTTCTCTATCCCAATCACAAGATGCACCTAATCTGCGAATCTGTGTGGTGATGATATTTCCATATTTCTTTTTCCATTCCCAAGTGCGTTTGACAAATTCTTCACGCCCGAGTTCTTCGCGAGTCACTTCTTCATTTTTGAGCAAATCTTTTTCCACCATCAGTTGTGTGGCAATGCCTGCATGGTCTGTACCTGGCACCCACAGCGTGGAATAGCCTTTCATGCGGTGATAACGAATCATCAAATCTTCCACACTTACAAACATAGCATGACCAATATGCAACTCACCCGTTACGTTCGGCGGCGGAATGGAAATGACAAACGGTTTGACATTTGGGTCAAAGTTTTTATTATTGGGGTCATTATGCGGCTTGAAGAACCCGCCCGCTTCCCACATCGCATAAATACGCGACTCGGTAGATTTGAAATCGTATGCTTTTGGTAATTCTTTGGTCATTCGTTCTCCTTATCTGGTTTTACTGGTCTGACTAATCAGACTTGTTAGACCTTTTAGACTTATTCGACTTAAATAAAAAATACCTCATCCAAAAGAGGACGAAGTATGACTCTCCGTGGTACCACCTCAATTCGTTATTAGTTGGCTAGTTTTCTAGTTGAGTAGTTAACTAGTTACTAAAACGCACTTGATTTCGCTGTAACGGGCTACCCGTGCCGTTCTACTTGCTTCCGCTTTCTTCGGCATTAACTTCAGACGACTTCGTTGATATTTTCCTGAGGACGCTTCCACCTTGCACATCCTTCTCTATCAGGTATTTTTCAATTACTACTTCTGAATGGCTGGGATTATACGCCTCGAATTGGTGAGAGTCAAGAATGCTATACTTAAGTTATGCTTTCTCCTCTTGATTATTTCCTTATCTCAATCGCCGCCTTACTTGCAGGTGCAGTCAATGCGCTTGCTGGCGGTGGGACGTTAATTACATTTCCAGTATTAACATTTTTAGGCGTACCTGCCATTTCGGCGAGTATTACAAACACAGTAGCATTATCACCCGGTTATTTGGGCGGGACATTAGCACAAGCAAGTGACTTACAAAATCAAAAATATCGTTTATGGTTGATACTCCCTGCGAGCATTATCGGCGGAATATTCGGCGGATTTTTACTTTTGCAAACAGGTGAAAAATTATTTAATGAACTCGTCCCCTACTTAATTTTGCTTGCCTCCATATTGTTAGCCATTCAAGAACCTGTGCGAACATGGTTAGTAAAAAGAATGGGAGAAGGTCAGAGTGTAAAACTTGAAAATTTGACTTGGCTCCCTGTTAGTATCGCTTCTATTTATGGTGGATATTTTGGAGCAGGCTTGAGTGTGATTATCTTATCCGCTTTAGGATTAACCATAGAAGATTCGCTGACAAGACTCAATGCTTTGAAACAAGCTGTTGCATTTACAGTTAATATCGCCGCGGCGATTTTCTTTTTATTTTCAGGTCAAGTCTTGTGGACAGTTGCCTTGGTCATGGCAATTGGAGCATTAATTGGCGGGAGTTTAGGTGGAAGGCTGGCAGGCAAAATCAAACCGTCCACATTGCGGCGGACGGTTGTGACAATTGGTGTGATTGTGTCAATTATTTATTTTGTTCGTTGATACTGGTTTCAGGCAACACCAACGGAATATCTAAAAACGGATGTTTGACCACTTGCACAGGCAAGCAATACGCATCTGCAATTAATTCAGGTTGTAACACTTCTTTGGGCGTGCCAATGGCTTTGATACTTCCAGCAACCATTAAAGAAATTCTATCTGCATAACGGGCGGCGAGATTCAAATCATGCATCGCAACCAAAACGGCTAAATTATTTTCTTTTGCTAAGTCACGAATCAATTCTAATAAACTAACTTGATATTGCAAATCCAAATGGGATGTCGGTTCATCCAATAAAAGAATCGGTGTGGATTGGCACAATGCACGTGCCAATAAAATTCTTTGTTGCTCACCGCCAGAAAGTTCACCCACACGCCTTTCAGAAAATGCTAAGGCGTTGACTCGAGTCAACGCTTGGCGAGCAAGTTCCTCGTCATGTGCTGAAGCATTACTTAAAAATCCTAAATAAGGCGTGCGCCCCATCAACACAGTTTCCCAAACTGAAAACGCAGGCGGCAATGAAATCGCTTGCGGCACAACTGCAACATAACGCGCGCGTTCCATCGGATTCAGTGCATGAAAATTTTTCCCATCCGTTTGAATTTCACCACGCGATTCAATCACACCACTGACTGCACGAATCAAAGTTGATTTGCCCGCACCATTCGGTCCAATCAAAGCCAGCACTTCACCATTTTTTACATCAAACGAAACATCATGCAAAATTTCGCGCTTGTTATATGATACAAAAAGATTTTTTATATTTAACATTAGAACACCAGATACCAAAATAATGCAATTTCATTCGGCTTGATATTTTTGAATGTATATGCGTCAAAACCGCCGAGTACAAATCCACAAGCTTGATATAACTTACAAGCCGCAACGTTATCATCTTGTGTTTCAAGCATGATGCCAGGAAAACGCTTCTCTTTCGACCATCGAACTGCTTCTGCTATTAGACTTTTCCCTACGCCCAAGCCGCGAAACTGCGGGTTGACAATTAAATCGTCAATGTATGCGAATTGATTCCACCACGTTATCATTTTGATTTGACCAGCAAGTTGATTATCAACAAATGCGAGAAAAATTATTTTCTCTTCATTATCAATGAATGAGTCTACGTCTACATCATCTACTGGAATTTCTTTTTCATAAGGTGAAACTGGAATAATAGAATAAGTCAAATTTCCATTTTCCATACTCAATGCAAGTTTTTCTTTGACAGTAAATTTTCTATCAAATTTATCTACAAAACTTTTATTTTGTGAGTTTACTTGTTCAATTTTTACATTCATCGTTTTCTAAAACTCAACACCTGCTTGCGCGACAATGCCTTGTTCG
>JAEURH010000178.1 GCA_016789365.1 Anaerolineales bacterium | reverse complement strand
CCATACATTGCTACATTTTTAGCCGCACCTGTTGAATGGCTCACTGCTATCGTTGGCTATTTAATTTTTATCTTCACTTCACTGCAAGCACTTACCGACGTATTTCAAGTTTTCACGCGCATGTTACCAAACTTCATCCCACCTTATGCTTGGATGATTTTATTCTCTGCTATTGCAGGCTTTAGTTTGTTATGGACAGTATCCATTTGGAGGTTTGCCCGCAGACCTCAAGGAGTTAATGTATGAAATTAAAAAAGAATTTAATCCGCTTCATTCTTGTCTTCGGCTTGCTGATTATTCCAACAAGCACAGTCTTAGCCCAAGACCCCGATGGCGGTGATGTTGTGTTGTTTGGTCAAAACTACACCCTCAAAAGCGGAGATACGCTCAACGGCGCAATTGCCGTCTTTGGCGGCAATGTGATGATTGAAGAAGATGCCAAAGTCAATGGAGATATTATTCTCTTCGGTGGCAACTTAATGGTTAATGGAGACATAGATGGCGATATTGCCTTAATTGGTGGCAACATCACCATTTCTGGAGAAACAGATGGTGACATTGTCCTTATTGGTGGTCAGGCAAATTTAACCTCAACCGCTGTTGTAGATGGCAACATTTCCATGATTGGTGGTAATTTAAATAAAGAAGAAGGTGCAGAAATTACAGGCGATGTCACTTACAATGCCCCGCCCGGAATTAATCCGCCGAATGTTCCTGATGTTCCAAACGCACCAAACATGCCAAATCAACCATTTGGTGGACCGAATATGAATTACCGCTTCGATAACCCATTATGGGAAATTGGAGGTGCATTTGGTCGAGCCTTAGTAGTTGCCGCAATTGGCATGTTGCTGATGTTATTCATGCAACCGCAACTCGCCCGCGCTGGCAATGCCATGGTCACACAACCATTAATAGCAGGCGGATTTGGTCTGTTGGCAGTGATTGTCGTTCCAGTTGCAATTGTAATAATGGCAATTACGATTCTTCTCATACCAGTAGCATTGATTGTCGCATTCCTCGTTCCATTGGCTTGGTTATTTGGTATCGTGGCATTGGGGCAAGAAGTTGGCGATAGATTCACCAAAGCCATTAATCAAACTTGGGCACCTGTCCTCGCTACTGGGTTTGGCACTTTCTTACTCGTCTTATTGACAGGTTTAATTAGCATTGTTCCATGCTTTGGCTGGATTGGTGAAGCAATTGTAAATTTAGTCGCACTCGGTGGCGTAGCAATGACTTGGTTTGGCACAAGAAACGCTACAACAAGGTCAATTACACCTATGGAACCGCCCGCAAATACCTAAAGAAAAACGTCCTGCAGGTTTTATTCAAAGATTTATTGCCTTACATAAAAACCTGCGGGACGGTGAATGTAAAACCCGCATGATACATAGTGCCCGCGTTTGTTAATTGCAAATGCAATTAACAAACGTAACGGGTATAATCTTAACAGCCTCAGATTTTCTGAGGCTGTTTTATTTTTTATCGGAGAAATATCATGCCAAATACCCTACCTCAAAACACGATTATTCATAACAAGCCTCCACTTTTGATAGAAGCCTCAGGGTCACATCACCAGATGGGTCGTCAAATAGGAGAAGCGGGGCGTGAGCCCATTCAAAAAAGTATTGAGAATGCCCGCACGCTTATCAATTCATCAAAAGAAACTTTATTGTTAGATTGGGAACAAGCAAAATTACAATCACGAAAATATTTGCCATTTGCAGAAGAGCGTTACCCGCAATATGTGGATGAATTACGCGGCATTGCCGAAGGTGCGAATGTTTCATTTGATGACATTGTTGTTCTTAATGTAATGGAAGCCGTCACAATGGATGCGCTTCATTTAACACGATGCACAAGTTTTGCCGTCAATCAGGAGCGCACAGAAAATGGTCATGTGCTTGCGGCGCATAATGAAGATTGGACACCTGATGATGAAGATGGCGTGATGGTCATTTCTGCCAAGCCAGAAAAAGAGCCACCATTTTTAGCCATGACGTATGGCGGTTTATTAAGCAATGTTGGATTCAATGCCTATGGAATCGCCCAATTGATTGATTCTGTTTACCCAAACGATGTGCGGATTGGGATTCCGCGTCTTGTTGTGTCTCGGGCTGTTTTGGCATCCAGACGCATTTCCGGTGCGATGGGCAGAGTGCTGATTGACCACCGTGAAGCAGGTTATAACCATTTGCTCGTTCATGAAAGCGGAGAGATGTATTCGGTTGAAGTTTCAGCAAAAAAGTTTGAGGTGTTATCTACAACCGATGGCGCAATTGCACATACCAATCATTATCTTGACCCGCAAATGAAGTTACTTGAGAAAGACCCGCATGAATTATTATCGTCACGAGTTCGTTATTTTCGTGCGGCGCGTTTGCTTCGTCAAAAAGAAAAACATTCGCTAGAAAGTTTGCAAGCCATTCAGCAAGACCATGTTAATTTCCCTAATTCAATTTGTAATCACAATACCGAAGAAGAATATCCACTAGACCGCGAGAAAACTATCAGTGCATTGGTAATTGATTTGACGGAACGTAAAATGCATATCACTTGGGGCAACCCGTGTAAGAATCAATATCATACTTATCGTTTGAACGCTTAATTTAAAGATATAACTTATTTTCTTCAATATACTCAAATACTTCTCGCGCGAGATAATATCTTACCATTTCACCAGATTTAATTCTGCGGCGTAATTCGCTAGAGGATACAGGTTGTAATAAAGCATCTATAAAATGTATCTTTTGGGTGATGCCGGGTAATTTCGATTCAATTTCAGCCAGCGTGGTGAAGTCGCTGGGGCGGCGCATAATGCCGAGTTTGGAAACAGCAGTTATCAGGTCAGGGGCGAAGCGCCAAGTAGGTAAATCTGCAAGTGAGTCACCGCCTATCAATAAAATAATTTCGGCATCGGGTTCTTGTTGTTTTAATAAGTTAATCGTGTCAATGGTGTAATGCGGACCAGGACGATTAATTTCAAGAAATGAAATTTCAAATTTAGGGTT